>NZ_JBEZIR010000002.1:0-178715 GCF_040651175.1 Kitasatospora sp. NPDC048540 | reverse complement strand
AGCTGGTGCTCGCCAGGGTGTCGTCGATCGGGGCCGCCTCGGTCTCGGGCAGCTCCATGGTCTGGAGGTCGAGGATCGCCATGACTTTCTCCTTCATCTACTGAGGGTGAACAACCCGGCCGACGGCCGGGGGCCGTGGGTGCGCGGGGCGCACGGTCAGAGGCAGATCAGCGTGGAGACGGTGCTGGTGCCGCAGTTGAGGACGCTCAGCGAGCTGGTGCTCGCCAGGGTGTCGTCGATCGGGGCCGCCTCGGTCTCGGGCAGCTCCATGGTCTGGAGGTCGAGGATCGCCATGACTTTCTCCTTCTTCTGCGGAGGGTGTACAACCCGGCCGACGGCCGGGGCCTGTGGGGGCGCGGGTGCGCCCGGGGGTGGCGTACGGGCGGGGTGGGCCCGTCAGCCGGTGGTGGCAGCGGGCGGCGGTGTCGCCGCGCCGGGCCTGCCGGTCCAGGGGAGGAAGGGGGTGCCGGCCAGTGCGGTGCCGAGGGCGAGCAGCACTCCGGCCGAGCCGGTGGCCAGGTCCGCGGAGAGCCGCAGCAGTTGGTCGCCGGGGAAGGCGAGCTGCCCGCGGTAGGTGACCTGGTGCAGGGTCAGCAGGGTGCGCTGGCGTTGCAGCAGAGCGGTGGCGGCGGGTTCGGCGGCGCGGGCGCGGGTGAGCGCGAGGTAGCCGAGCAGTCCGGCCCTGCCGTTGAACAGGCCCGGCTGGATGATGAACTCGGGTTCCGCGGCGCGGCGGATCGCCTGCTCGTGCTCGGCCGCCGGGCTGTCGGGGCGGTGGGCGAGCAGGGCGTCCAGCGCGAGGCCGATGCCCGCGCTGCCGGTCTCGACGTAGGGCAGGACCCGGCGGCCGTCGACGACTTGGAGGGTGCCGTCGGTGACGGCGGTGCAGCGGTCCAGGTCGAGTTGGAGCAGGGTCTGCGCCTGGTCGAGCAGGGCCGGGTCGCCGGTGTACTCGTACAGCCGGACCAGGGCGAGTACCGTGCCGGAGGCCCCGGCCAGCAGGCCGGCCCGGCGCGCGGGGTCGCTGCGCCCGGCCTTCTCCAGGGTCCCGGCGGCGGAGCGGGTGAGGCTCAGGGCGTCGTCGAGCAGCCGCCGGTCGCCGGTGGCCTCGGCGAAGTGCAGCAGGGTCAGGGCGATGCCGGGTGCGCCGGTGGCCAGGTCGGGGCCGGGTTCGTCGTCGGGGGCGGCGGCCAGGCGGTGCAGCAGGCCGAGCGCGCTCTCGCGTTCGCCGAGCAGGTCCAGGACGTACGCCACACCGTGCCCGCCGGAGTACAGGCCGGGGGTGGTGGGGCGGGTCCTGGCGGCGTCGGCCAGCCAGCGCACGTGGTCGGGGTCGACGGCGGCGCCGGTGGCGTGCAGGGCGTAGAGCACGCCGGCCGCACCGTGGGCGAGGCCGGGGCCGCGCTGGGTGAACTGGGCGACGTCGCCGGGGAACAGCCGGTCCGTACGGTCGGGGGTGGCCATCGCGGCGATTCCGGCGGCGAGCGAGTCCCTGATCGCGGGCCAGTCGGGTTCGGCGGCGGCGAGCAGCGCGTTGGCCTCGGCGCGGCGCTGTCCGAGCTCGGGGCGGGCGGTGCGGCCGTCGCCGGGTGCGGCGGCGAGCAGGCGGCGGATGTCGTCGGTGTAGCCGGGTGGCACCGGGAAGCGCCGCTCGATCGCGTCGGCGAGTTCGTCCGCCTTCCCCGGGTCGAGGGCGGGGAGTTGGGCCAGCGGCAGGAACAGCCAGAGCCGGATCGCGGCCAACCCGTACCGGTCGATCTGCGGGCCGGTGTACCCCGGGGGCGCGGTGAATCCGGCGGCGCCGAGCGCCGGCCGCAGGAACTCATCGACCGTGCTGGCGAGTTCGAAGTCGATGAAGCAGAGGCTGCCGTTCGGCCGGATGATCAGGTTGCGCGGGTGGAGGTCGCCGAAGACCACGCCGCGGTCGTGGATCCCGGCGAGCGTGCGCTCGAGCCGGTCCACGATGTCGAGTGCGTCGCGGGTGTACTCGGCGACGGCGGCCTCGTCGGTGCCGGGGTGGATCAGCGGGTAGCGGCTGGTCAGCCACTCGCTGAGGGAGCGTCCCTCGACGAACTCCTGGACCAGGAACTCGTGTTCCCAGGCCGTCAGCAGTCCGTACTGGGCGGGGACGCCGGGGACCCCGGCCAGCCGGTCCAGGATGGCGTGCTCGTTGCGCAGCCGGGTGATCGCGTCGACGCCGCGCTGGTCCAGGCCCGCGAACGGCCGGGCCTCCTTCAGTACGACCTTGGTGCCGCCCTCGCCGTCGCGGGCCAGGTAGACGCCGCCGGCGTTGGAGAAGTGCAGGACCCGCTCGATGGTGTACGGCAGTCCGGTGTCGCGCTGCGCCGCCCGTTCGGCGATGGCCGGGGCGAGGCGGGCGGGGACCGGCGCCCAGGCGGGGACGGCGAACCCGGCGCCGCGGACGTCGGGCACCAGCCGGCCGTCCGGCTCGGCGAGGGCGAGGACCCGCTCCCCCGCGTCGTTGCGGCAGTGGCGCTCGGCGAAGCCGCCGTACCTCAGGTAGAGCGGGCCCTCGCCCCAGCGCAGGTCGCTGAGGATGTAGGGGCCGCGGCGGCCGGCCAGCAGCGGGCCGAGGCCGTCGAGACATCGCTCCAGCTCGGCGTCGTCCACGGGGTAGAGGGTGCAGAACTTCCCGCTGGCGCCGCGCGGTGCGTACTTGGAGTTCTGGACGTGGAGGATGGGCAGACCGCGCAGGAACTTGAAGGTGATGCGCTCGCTCAGACAGAACGCGTGGACCTGCTCGAGGACCTGCTCGGCGTCCTCGGCGCACGAGGACACGTGGATCTTCCAGCCCTGCGTGGGCAAATGGACGTCCACCGGCCGGACCACGGCCCAGATCTCCTGGTCCCCGCGCTCCCACCCCGCGGGCAGCGGCCGGCCGACGGCGGCGAACTCCTCGTGGGCGCCCCAGCGGCGGGGCGAGTCGTAGAAGAGCGGGTCGGCATAGGCATAGGCCTCGTACCGGTTGTCCAACGGAACCCTCCTCGGTGCGGGATGCGGCACAGGTGGGACTGCGGAGACGCCGGCGCACCGCCCGGGGGCCGATTTGAGCCCCGCCGCGATGCGACTATCCGAAGTGTTGGGTGCCCGGAGTTTCCTGCGCAACGGCGCGGACGCAGGTATTCCGGATGAATTTTCACCCCTGGCGCAGACGCCGCGCCCGGAACGAGCCGGGGTGCGAAAAAGTGCGCCCTCCGCCCGCGAACCGATCCACCGGGCCACCGGCCGGCACCGGGCACCCGTTGCACCCCCACCCGACCCGCTTCGCCATACCCCGCTCCACCTGCATGGATACTGACTGCGCGGGCAACTCACCACGGCACCGGCCGGCGGGAGCGCGCACGGGCGGACACCGGCGCACGTATGGGCGGAGTTCACCGCTCCGCCAACGATCCGACACCGGGCCGGGCTTGCGCATTAATCGAATCGGCGTGAACGAATGACCTTTGATCGCTTTAACGTTCTAATTAAGATCGGATTTCTTCGACGTGACCAAGGCTGGATCTGCTCCCCCGAATCCAAGCCCGGATCCGAACCCGGACCCGGGTGCCCGCCGAACTCACACCCGGCCGGGCGAGTTCACCGCCAGCCCGTCCGTCCAGCTGCGCTGCTCCGCCGTGTCGGGGACGGCCAGCCCACGGGCGCGCCCGATCGCGTCCCAGGCGGTGCCGGGGTCGACGCCCTCCAGAATCAGCACCGATGCGGCGAGCAGCGAGGAGCGTCCGATCCCGGCGCGGCAGTGGGTGACCACATGGGCCCCCGCGCGCAGCCGTCGGGCGAGGTCCCGCAACGCGGGCAGCACCGCGGGCCGGTCGGGCACGGTCCGGTCGGGAATGGGTATCGGGACGAAGTCCAGCCCGGCGGCCACCGCCTCGCGTGCCTCTTCGGCGAGTCCGAGCTCCTCCGACTCGGGGCCCGTGAGCGCGCAGACCAGGACGTCGACGCCGGCCCGCCTGAGCGCGGTCATCTCGTCCGACAGCCAGTCGTGGCCCCGGGGCCTGGCCATGGTGCTCAGCCGTCCCGGGAGGGGCAGGTCGACGGTGAAGAGGGCAGGTCGCATACGGGCAGCATCCTTCCGATCGGGAACTGACGGACAGTCACATGTGAAAGCAACGGCAGACGGTAACGGCGCTGCCGGACACCTGAGAAACGCGCGCATCAACGGCCGGGCACTCAACGCCCCATGCTCAACGGCCCGCGCTCAACGGCCTGCGCTCAACGGCCCACGCCCAACGGCCCACGCCCAACGGCCTGCGCTCAACGGCCTGGCCCCGACGGCCGCCGCTCGGCGGCCTTCGCTCAGCGGCCGGCGCCGAGCACCTGCTCCAGGTCGAGCCCGTCCTCGTCGTCCGGGCCGCCCGCCACGAAGGCGTCGACGGCCGGGGCCGTGTCCAGTCGCCCCTGCCAGGTGCGCACCACCACATGCAGCGGAGTCAGATCATACGACTGGCGGGAGTCCTCCAGCGCCTCGGCCCAGTCCCGTTCGAAGGCGGGCAGCCACCGCTCCGCACGCCGGTCGGCCCGGATCCGGGCGACCAACCGGGCGGCCGCGGCGGGAGCCGGCACCGGCGGCAGGGCCGGCACGTGGTCGGGCTGAGCACTCATCGGGTCCTCCGCACAAGGGTGTCCGTGGTCACGGTACGCCACCCGGGCGGCGGCCGGAGGGGGTCCGGGGATCCCGGCGCCGCCGTACGCCCCGCCGGGTCCGGAGGGGAGGAGCGTCAGAACGGCTCGTCCTCGTCGTCCGGGATGACGTGGACGGCGGCCTCCTCGGCCGAGGCGGCGGCGCCGTCGATGCCCACGTCCGCCGCGAAGGTGTTGGGCCCGGGCGCGTCGGTGGCCGCCAGCCGGCCGGCCCGGACCACGCCGACCTCACGGTCCCACGGCTCACCGTCCGTGTCGGAGGTGTCCCCGATGCCGTCCCCGTCCCGGTCCAGCGACTGCGGTCCGTCGTCGGGGTTCTCCTGGGCGAGCCGCTGGTCCAGGGTCTCGCCCCGGCGCTGCTCCTCGACCGTGGTTCCCCGGCGCTCGACCGCGAGGGGCCGCTCGGGCGGTGTCCAACCCTCGTCGTACGGGTCGGCCTCCCGCTGGCTGAGGGTGTCCTCGGTGTCCAGCACCCCCGCGTCGTCGACGACGTCGCCCGCCTCGGGCTGATAGACGTCGTCGCCCCTCGCGTTCTCCGTCCCGGCCATGGCGTACGTCCTCTCGTGCGACTCCGGCGCCCGCGTCGCCGCTGCTGTCCGCGTCGGCGGGAACGTCCGCCGACGTACGGCGGCGCCCGCCGACCCGTACCGGGCGGAGCGCACTCCGCCACCGGCGCGGCCTGCCGGGCGTGGGACGCGCGGCAGCCCGGTACCGGTCGCGACCGCGGTCACGGCGGTACGTGGCCGGGCGGTCACGGGCGGGTCGCCCGTCACTGCCCCGCACACCGCCGCTTCCGTGCGCCGCCGCCTGCCGAGATCGCGGCGGCACTCGCGGACGCGTGGCACGTCTCCAGATTAAGGGCCCGCGCCCCGCCATGGTCACTCAACCGGTCCGGCGCCCCGCCGCCCACCGCTCCCCCGGCCCGCGAGAGGCGCCACGGAAGGGCCGGACACCGGCCGACGGCCTGCTCCCCGGGCCGGCGTCAGCCGCACGGCATCGCGGGTCGGTCACCCTCCGGATGAGGCACGGAGCTGCCCGCGAGGCGCCTGCGGAGGCATCCCACCGTGGCCCGCCCGCACGGGGCGCCCACATCGCCGTCCTTGGCAGGACCTGGCCGGCAAGGCCGAGCCCACCGGCGCCATGGCCGCACTCCAGACTCCAGCACGACAGCGAAGCACTCCGCCAGCGACTCACTGAACACGCCTGCTCCAGGACTCGGCACACCGGCGATCCACCCCGGGGCCACAGTCCGCAAGCCCGGGGACGCGGCCCGGCGCTAGGGCGCCACCGCGAAGCCATCCCCCGGACGCCCGTATCGGCGAGCGGCCGGGCCCTGATTCTCCGTGGCATCGGCTCCCTGGGACCGGTAGCGTAGCGATCTTCGCCGGGCCCGGGCCCGGTGGAGTCCCGAAGGCGGACGCCGATGACCGACCCTGCTGTGAGAGCTGCCGAGCTGCGCCTCGACGCCGCCCTCGAGCGCCTGACCGCCGCGTTCCGGACCGCGGTGGCGCGCCCGGAGGAGCACAACTGCGCGTGCCACTGGGGCAGTGCCGAGGAGCTCGCCCTGTTGAAGGTGCCCGGGGCGGAGCTGGATCCGGACCTGCTGCGGCGGACCTGGCAGGCTCCCGACTGGGACGATCACGCCGCGGTGCTGCGACGGATCCTCCCGCAACTCGCCACGGCGCTCGCCGACCCCGGCTCCGAGTCCTTCCGCTACCGGGCGGAGATCGGGCTGTCGCTCCACCGCGGCGACTGGCAGGGGTGGCCGCCGCAACAGGCCGCGACCGTAAGGGAGTTCCTGCACGCCTTCTGGGCGCTCGGCCTGGTCGCACCCGAGCGGGTGTCGCACGCCGGCACGACCCTCGTGCTCTGTGTCGAGGCTTCCGGCGAGCTGGCGCCCTGGCTCGACGCCTGGGCGGCGCTGGACCATCCGGTGGCCGACCGGGCCTTGGCGGAGGCGGTCGAACTCTGGGAGGACGACCTCCTCGCGCAAGAACTCCCTTGGTACACCTGGCACGACCGGGACAGCCTGCTGGCCACGCTCACCGCCTGGCTCACCCGCCACGCCCCGGCCCGCGTGACCCGGTAGCAGCGCAGGACGCCGGTCAGGTGCCGGACGGCATGTCAGGTGCCGGGCGGAACGGACAGCGGCGGTGCGGCCGGGGCGGGGCCGAGGGTGGTGGTGCCCGGGGCCGAGCGGTGACCGAGGCCCGTGCGGTAGACGTCCAGGGCCGCCTCGGTCCGGCCGGTGCGGCGCAGCAGGTCCCCGAGGAGGCGGCAGAGGTCGGCGAGGTCGCCTGCGGCGCCCGCGCGTTCGAGCAGTGAGAGGGCCCGGACGTAGTGTTCCTCGGCGCGCTCGGGGTCGCCGCGGTCGTCGGCGATCAGGCCGAGCAGGCGGTGCGCTCCCGCGGCGTGGACGGCGCCCCGGTCCGGTCCGATCCGGTCGAGGAGCCGTTCGAGCAGGTCGGCGGCGTCGGCGGCGCGGCCGCGGCGGCGCAGGACGTCGGCGAGTTCGACGTCGACCTGGTCGGTGAAGAGGGCGGCCTGCCGGGACGCCAGCATGTCGCGGGCGGTGCGCAGTTCGCGTTCGGCGGCGTCGAGGTCGCCGGACTGGGCGTGGACGTACCCGCGCATCCAGTGGCATTTGGCGAGGTCGGTGGTGAGGCGCAGCCGCTGGTAGAGCTCCTGGGCCTTGGCGAGGGAGGCGTCGGCCTCGGCGGTGCGGCCTTCGGCGATCAGGGTGCGGGCGACGCTGCGGTGCATTCCGGCGACCAGGGCGGGGTCGGTGGCGCCGGGTGCGAGGGCGAGGGCGAGTTCGGCGGCCTGCGCGGCGCGGGCGTGGGCGCCCATGTCCATGTACGGGCCGATAGCGGCGGAGTAGAGCAGCAGCAGCGCGTCGGGGTCGTGCAGTCCGCCGGCGTTGAGCCGGTCGATGGTGGTCTCGAGCAGGTAGCAGGCGTAGCGCAGTTCGCCGGCGAGCAGGTGGGCGACGGCGCGGCCGCGGATGGCGGCGGCGCGCCGGGGCAGGGGCTGGTCGGCCTGCAGGCGTTCGGCGGTCTCGAAGTGTTCGCGGGCCTCGGTGAGGTGTCCGGCTTCGAGGGCGCAGTCGCCGAGGCCGAGCAGGGCGGCGGGGCGTAGCGCGTCGGCGCCGTGGCGGCGGGCGGTGTCCAGGCAGGCGGCGAAGCGTTCGGCCGCGTCGGCGGTGTCGCCGGCGGCGAGGGCGCCGTGGGCCTCGGTGAGGGCGAGGCGCAGTTCGGTGTCGAGGTGGGCCGGGCGGCCGGTGGCGAGTTCGTCGTAGGTGACGCCGAGGCGTTCGGCGAGGTGGCGCAGGGCGGCCTCGGAGGGGCGGACGCGGCCGGCCTCCAGGGTGGAGACGTAGGCGGCGGTGTAGGCGGGTTCGGCGAGTCTGCGCTGGGTCAGGCCCTTTTCGCGGCGCAGGTGTTGGATCCGTCGGCCGATGTCGGCGGGGTCGCTGCGTTCGGTCATGGCTGCCTCTTCACGTCGATCACCGGCCATTGTTGCGCCGGGCGTTGCCCCGGGCGTAGGGGCGGCCCTACATTAACTCAGCACTTAAGCCTGATTATCCGTCAACTTAACATCAGTCCGGAGGTCAATCCCGTGCGCAGAGCCCGACTCACCGCCCTCGCCCTGGCCGGCGTCACCGCCGTCGCCGCACTCAGTGCCACCACCACCGCCGCGGCCGCCCCAGGCCCCAGCTCCCCCGGCCCGTCCGCCGCCGCAGGTGCCGCCCCCGCAGGCGCCGCTGCGGCAGGTACCGCTGCGGCGCGTTCGCACGAGGTGGAGGCGTTCGGCGAGGACGGCAGCATCAGCCGGGCCCGGGTCCCCGGGTCCTCCCCGTTCGCCGCCCCGAAGCTCGCGGCCCCGCGCGCGGCCGGGGACGGCACCGTCACCCCGGTGGTCCACAACGGCAGCACCGCCGCCAAGCTCGACGTCGTCGTCATCGGCGACGGCTACACCGCCGCCGAGCAGGACAAGTTCCACGCGGACGCCGCCACCAAGTGGCAGGAGATCACCGCGGTCGAGCCGTACCGGACCTACCGCGCGCTGTTCAACGTCTGGACGGTGGACGCCGTCTCGGCCGAGTCCGGCGCCTCCGGCGACCCGGACCGCACCACTGTCCGCAACACCGCGCTCGGCTCGTACTTCTGGTGCGAGGACATCGAGCGGCTGCTGTGCGTCGACACCGACGCGGTCGACCGGTACGCGGCCAAGGCGCCGCAGGCGGACCTGGTCATCGTGGTCGCCAACACCGCCAAGTACGGCGGCGCCGGCTACAACGACATCGTCTCCCCGCTCGGCTACTCGGGGATAGCGACCGTCGCCGGCGGCAACGACCGCTCCGGCCAGATTGCCGTGCACGAGACGGGTCACTCGCTGGGCAAGCTCGCCGACGAGTACTTCTACGACGGCGGCGGCACCTACCAGGGGGACGAGCCAGCCGAGGCCAACACCACCACGCTGACCGCCGCCGACCTGCGCCGCACCCGCACCAAGTGGTACCGCTGGCTCGGCCGCCCCTCCCCCGACGGCGGCACGGTCGGCACCTACGAGGGTGCCGGCTACTACCCGTCGGGGCTCTACCGGCCGACCGACAACTCGATCATGCGGTCGCTGGGACGGGAGTTCAACCTCCCCGGGCGCGAGGCCATGATCGCGGGCTTCTACCGGTACGCCTCCCCGCTGGCGAGCGACACCCCGGCCGGAACGGTCCTGCACCGCGGCGACCGGCTCACCGTCCAGCTCCCCGCGCCCGGCACTCGGCTGCGCTGGTACCTCGACGGGCGCGAGGTGCGGGGCCTGCGCGACCGCGCCACCGTCCGGATCGCCGACCTCGACCTGGCGGGGCCGCGCTTCCTGCACCACTGCCTGACCGCGGTGGCGACCGACCCGACCGACGCCGTCATCGACCCCGAGCTGCGCACCGCGCTCACCGACGCCGTGACCTGGCAGGTCACCCGCTGACCTCCGTGGGGCACCGGCAGCCCTCGCCGGTGCGGGCTCAGTCGCCGTCCGGGCCGTCCTCGTCCCCGAGTTCCACCCGGACGGCGACGAGCCCGCCGTCGGCGTCGAAGTCCGCGAAGGCGGGGAACCAGCCGTCGCCGCACCCGGTCATCGCGAACAGCACCTGCGCGCCGCCCACCCGCACTGCGCCGGATCCGGTGGCGGAGCCCCGGACCTGGCGCATGACCTGCCAGTGGTGGGAGTGCGGCCGCAGGTCGAAGGCCAGGCCGCGCCGCGGGTTCGCCTCCTTCCACTCCGCGAGGGCCTCCGCCCGTTCGAGGGCCTCGGCGGGCGGGAGGCCCGTCCAGCCGTACGAGTCCTCCTCGCCGGGCTCCCCCAGCCGGGGCGCGCCGAACGCGGCGGCCGCCTCGTCCTGGTGGAGGCCCCAGAACGCCACGTCCGCGAGGCCGTCCACCGGTTCGTCGTGCTGCCAGGCCGCCAGCGCGTCGGCGTCCGCGAACGCCAGCCGGGCCCAGTCCACACCGATCACCCCGAGCGGGACGGACCGGGCGACCGGCGCGTCCCGTACCAGGACCCGGAACCGCGCCCAGCCGTCCCCCTCCTCCCAGTCGCCGCCGTCGTCGTCCCCGCCGTCCCCGTCGTACGCCGCCCGGGTGGCGAGTACGGGCAGCGCGACGTCCTTCGGCAGTCCGCCCAGCGCGACGAACGGGACGCCGGAGACGGAGAAGCTCCCGCCGCCCCGAGCGACGCAGCGGCGGGCACGGTCGCGGTGCGGCACCCCGTCCGGCAGCTCCTCCAGGCGGGCGTCGAGCCCGGCGGCTCCGCAGTGCGCGATGAACCGGGCGGTCAGGTCCGCCACCTCGTCCACCGGGACGTCGTACAGCACCGGGCCGGGCTCCCCGTCGATGGAGCGGGCCGCGGCTTCGGCGTCGGGGCCGGTCACGGCGAGGTCGACCACCGGTCCGTGGTCGAGCTCCGGGTCGGGATCCACGGCGCCCGGGGACGCGTCGCCGCGCCAGAGCCCGAGGTAGCCGCCGTCCACGACCAGCAGCTCACCCGAGGGACAGGTGACCTCACCCAGCATCAATGTCTCAGCCATGGCGCAGGACTCTAGACGCTCCCACCGACGTTCCCGGAGCCAGGGGCCGGGATCCGGGGGCCGGGGCGGGCGTACACCCAGGAGGGCGAACGCCGGGGGCGCCGCCGCGCGCTGCCGGGCCGGGCGGGTGACTCCGGCCAGAATCGACCTGATCACAGCGCCACCGAGTCACCGAGTCACCGAGTCACCGAGCGAGAGGACCATCCCATGCCCGACTTCCGCCCGACGCAGGACCGTGTGATCGTCAAGCCGATCGGGGAGGCGGCCCGGTCGGCCACGGACACCCGGCAGGGCGAGGTGGTGGCGGTGGGACCCGGCCGGTCCCTGGAGGGTGGCAAGCCGCACCCGGTGGACGTCAAGGTCGGCGAGCGGATCGTGTTCCCCGGCTTCTCCGGCTCGGAGATCGAGGTGGAGGGAGAGGTTTACGTGGAACTGCCGGAGGACGAGATCCTGTCGGTGTCCGCGGAGTAGCGCGCCTGCAGGCCCGCCCCGCCGCGCGGTCAGCCGCCCGCATCCCCGGCTCCCGCCCCCGCTGCTGCGGCGGCCGCGTCGGCCAAAGCGCCGACCACCGCCGCGACCACCGGTTCGGGCCCGGCCGTCCCGGCCCGGTGGTGGACCGACACCACCCGGTGTCCGACGCCCGGCAGGGCCGCGGCGGCCACCCGGCCCTGCGGGACGCCGGCCAGGGCGAGCAGCGGGACGACGGCCGCGCCGAGCCCGGCCTCGACCAGGGCGAGCACGGCGGGGAACTCCATGCAGACGTGGGCGCGGCGCGGGGTCAGCGCGTGTTCGGCGGCGAGCCGGGCCAGTGCCTGGCCGCAGGCGGACTCCGGCGGTGCGGCGATCCAGGGCACCGCGGCCAGGTCGGCGACCGTCCGGATCCGGGCAGCCCAGCCCGGCGGCACCACGATCCGGTACTCGTCCTCCAGCACCGTGCGGACCGCGATCCCCGTACGCCGTTCCCGGTCACCGGTCCCGGCCGGGGCGGTGGCGGCGGAGGCGAGTGCGGCGTCCTGTTCGGCGATGACCACGTCGACGGCGCCGGTCCGCAGTTCGCGCAGTGCGGCCTGCCCCTCGGTGTCGACCACGCTCAGCTCGATGTCCGGGTGGTCGACGGCGAGCCGGCCGATGGCGGGGACCACCAGGTGCCGTACCGCCGTGGGGAACGCGGCGACCACCACCCGGCCGACCGCCCGGCCGGACAGTGCGGCCAACTCCCGCCGAGCATCGGCGAGTTCACGTTCGATCCGCTCCGCGCGGGCGGCCAGCAGGCGGCCGGCCGCGGTGAGTTCGACCCGGCGGTGGGTCCGGTCGAGGAGCTTGACCCCGGTCTCGCGTTCCAGTTGGGCGATCTGCTGCGAGACCGCGGACGGCGTGAGGTGGAGCAGCCGGGCGCCCTCCATCACGCCGCCGCGCACGGCCACGGCGTGCAGGACCCGCAGCCTGCGGGGGTCGATCTCCATCCGGGGCGCCTTCCGCTTCACCGTGACTGTCGCATCGCTTAAGAAACTATCGCTTGAACTTCAGTTTTCCTTCATCGAAGGTGGGGTCATGACTTCCAGCCAGACTTCCGCCGCCCGGTCCACCGGCCCCGACCTCCGGGTCCAGTTCGATGCGGAGGTCACCTTCCGCAACGGCGGCGGCCTCCAGGTCCAGGGCTTCCGCCTGGACCTCGACCGCCTGGACCTCGACCGCCCGGACCTCGACCGCCCGGACCTCGACCGCCCGGAGGTGGACGAGCCGGCGCTGGCCGCGCGGTTCGTCCGTGAGCTGGGCCTGCTCATGGTCGACCGGGTGACGCTGGACCGGATCACCGTGATCCGGGAGCAGCACAAGGGGCCGCGCGGCGATGCACAGGCGCAGGCGCCGGTGTCGGACGGTGCCCGCCGGCTGGTGGAGCTCAGCCACCCGATCCACCACGGCATGGTCACCTACCCGGGCCTGCCGGGACCGGAACTGAGTGACCATCTGTCGCGTGAGGCCTCGCACGACCACTACGCCGAGGGAACCGAGTTCCAGATCGGCCGGATCAGCATGGTCGCCAACACCGGTACCTACCTGGACACCCCGTTCCACCGGTTCGCCGACGGGCCCGACCTGTCGGGCATCGGTCTGGAGCGGCTGGTGGACCTGGACGGGCTGGTGGTCCGGGTGGGCCACGAAGGGGTGGGCCCGGACGACCCCGGCCGGGCCATCGGGCCGCTGGTGTTCGCGCCGTACCGGGTCACCGGCCGTGCGGTCCTGGTGCACACGGGCTGGGACCGGCACTGGGGCACCGGGCAGTACGGGAGCGGGAACCCGTTCCTGACCCGGGAGGCCGCCGAGTGGCTGGTCGCGCAGCGGCCCGCGCTGGTCGGCATCGATTCGCTCAACATCGACGACACGGCCGACGGCACGCGTCCGGCGCACACCCTGCTGCTGGAGGCCGGTATCCCGGTGGTGGAGCACCTGCGCGGCCTGGAGCAGCTCCCGGCGGACGGTTTCCGCTTTCACGCGGCGCCGCCGCGGATCGCCGGGCTGGGGACCTTCCCGGTGCGGGCGTTCGCGGTGACCACCGCCCCGGCGGATGGGGGCGGCGCCCGGTGAACCTGGCTGTGGCGCTGGTCGGGTGGGCCGCCGCGGCGGCCCTGCTGGCGGCGTACGCCCTGGTCTCCGCGGGCCGCCTCGACGGGTCGGGCCGGGCGTTCCAGCTGCTGAACCTGGCCGGGGCGGCGGGGCTGACGCTGAACTCGGCCGCCCACCGGGCCTGGCCGTCGGTCGCCCTCAACGCGGTCTGGATCCTGATCGGCGTGGCCGCGCTCGCGGGGATGTCCTCCGCCGGGACCCGCCTCCGCCGCCACCCCCGCTCCCGCCGGAGCCGGTCAGCGGGTGGCAGCGGCAGTGGTGGTGCCGGGCTCCGGGAAGACCTGGCCGAGCAGGCGCCGTAGGGCCGAGCGGTCCTCGGCGTCCAGCTGGTCGAGGCCGGCGAGGCCGGAGATCAGTTCGGCGCGGATCAGGCGGACGGTCTGCTCGCCCTGCTCGGTCAGCAGGACGTTCTTGACCCGCCGGTCGGCGGCGGCCACCTCGCGGCGGACCAGGCCGCGGGCCTCCAGGCGGTCGACGATCCCGGTGACGTTGGAGGCGTCGCAGGCCAGCAGGTCGGCGAGGGTGCGCATGGGCATCGGGGTGCGGAGCAGGCTGAGCATCTTGCCCTGCATCAGGGTGAGTCCGCGTTCGGCGGCCACCGTGGCGAAGCAGCGGTAGTAGGCGGCCGCGGCCCGGGCGAGCTGGTCCATGAGCTCGACGGGCGTGGGGGCGGCGGCCGGCCGGGGCGCAGACTGGGTCATGGGTCGAGTGTAGGCGAGATTACTTGACATCCTCAACGATCGAGGACTACCTTCATAAATTAGTTGAAGACCTCAACCATCCAGGCCCTCGGACCCCAGGTCCGGACCGTCCACCGCGGCAGGGCCCCGATCCCGGCTGGAGCCCCACCATGACCGCCGCCCTGTTCGTCGTCACCGGCGCCACCCACTGGACCCTGGCCGACGGCACCGCCCACCCCACCGGCTACTGGGCGGAGGAGCTCGCCGAGCCCCACCGGATCTTCCGCGCGGCGGGCTTCGAGATCACCGTTGCGACCCCGGGCGGCGTGCCCGCCACCGTCGACCGGGCCAGTCTCGCCCCCGAGGCCAACGGCGGTGCCGAGCAGGCCGGCCGGATCGCCGCGTACCTCGACTCGATCGGCGCCGAACTCGACCACCCGGCGGACCTCGCGGCCGTCGACCCCGACGCGTTCGACCTGGTCTTCTACCCCGGCGGCCACGGCCCGATGGAGGACCTGGCCGTCGACGCCGACTCCGGCCGGATCCTGACCCGCACGCTGGACTCGGGCCGGCCCCTGGGCGTGGTGTGCCACGCGCCCGCCGCCCTGCTGGCCGCCCGCCGGGAGGACGGCGAGTGGCCGTTCGCCGGATACCGGATGACCGCCTTCACCAACGCCGAGGAGCACGCCGTCGGTCTCGCCGCGGGCGCCCGCTGGCTGGTCCAGGACCGGCTGACCGAGCTGGGCGCCGACTTCGCCGAGGCCGAGCCGTTCACCCCGCACACCGTGGTCGACCGCAACCTCTACACCGGCCAGAACCCGGGATCCTCGGCCGAGTTGGCACACACCCTGGTCCGGGCGGTGTCGACCGACCCGGCCACCGTGGTCGCCCGGCTGCGGGGCTCCTTCGACACCGGCCGCACCAGGCCGCTCGCCTGGCGGCTGGCCCAGCTGCAGGCGCTGCGGGCCCTGCTCACCGAGCAGTCCGAGGTGTTCCTGGCCGCTCTCCACGCCGACCTCGGGAAGAACGCCAAGGAGGCCTACCGCGCCGAGGTCGGCTTCACCCTGAACGAGCTCGACCACACCGTCGCGAACCTGGAGGAGTGGCTGACGCCGAGGCCCGCCGCCGTCCCCGCGCCCTTCCTCCCCGCCGAGGCACGGGTGGTCCGCGACCCGCTCGGCGTCGTCCTGGTCATCGCGCCGTGGAACTACCCGCTGCAGCTCGCGCTCGCCCCGGTGGTGGGGGCGCTCGCCGCGGGGAACACCGTCCTGGTCAAGCCCAGCGAGCTCGCGCCCGCCACCTCCGCGGCGCTGGCCCGGCTGATCCCCCGTTACCTCGACCGCGAGAGCGTCGCCGTGCTGGAGGGCGCCGTCGAGGAGACCACCGCCCTACTGGGGCAGCGCTTCGACCACATCTTCTACACCGGCAACGGCACGGTCGGCCGGATCGTCATGGCGGCCGCCGCCAAGCACCTCACGCCCGTCACCCTGGAGCTCGGCGGCAAGAGCCCGGTCGTGGTCGAGCCCGGCGTCGACCTGGCCCACACCGCCCGGCTGATCGCCCGCGGCAAGTTCCAGAACGCCGGCCAGACCTGCGTCGCCCCGGACTACGTGCTCGCCATCGGCGACACCGCGGCCGCACTGGAGCCCGAACTGGTGACCGCCGTCCACGAGCTGTACGGCGAGGACCCCGCGGCCAGCCCGGTCTACGGACGGGTCGTCAACGAGCGCCACCACGACCGCCTCACCGCGCTGCTCGGCGACGGCCGGCTGGTCACCGGCGGCGAGGGCGACCGCGACCGGCGCTACCTCGCACCCACCGTCCTCGCCGACGTCTCCCCCGAGGCGCCGGTGATGCGCGAGGAGATCTTCGGCCCGGTGCTCCCGATCATCCAGGTCCCCGACCTCGACGCGGCCATCGCCTTCATCAACGAGCGCGACAAGCCGCTGGCGCTGTACGCCTTCACCGGGTCGGAGCGGACCAAGCAGCGGCTCGCCCGCGAGACCTCCTCCGGCGGCCTGGTCTTCGGCCTGCTGCTGTCCCACCTGGCCGTGCCCGAGCTGCCGTTCGGCGGCGTGGGTGAGAGCGGCATGGGCCGCTACCACGGCGAGTACTCCCTCGACACCTTCAGCCACGCCAAGGCCGTCCTCGACAAGCCGCTCGGCTGAAGCCGAACCGGCCGCACCGCCCCCTGCATCACCGACGAATCACCGACGTATCACCGACACCACCGTCCCCGGCCCCGGCTCAGACCGCGGGCCGGGGAGCGCACCCCCGGAAGGCACCACCATGACTTCAGCAACCCGCCCCGCCGGACCGGGCCGGGTCGACCACCGGGCGGCCGTCGCGGCCCAGACCGAGCGGTTCGCCGCCGCGGTACGCGACGCCGACCCGGCCACCCCGGTCCCGACCTGCCCCGGCTGGACGCTGGCCGACCTGGTCCGGCACGCCGGCAGCGTGCAGCGCTGGTTCGCCGTGCTGCTGCGGCAGCGGGTCCAGCAGCCGCCCACCAGCCGCGAGGTCGACCTCCGGCTGCCGGAGGAGGCGTCCGGCTATCCGGACTGGCTTCTCGACAGCGCGGCCGAGGCCGCCGACGCCTTCGCAGCCGGGGACCCGGACGAGCCGATGTGGGCCTGGGGCGCCGACCAGCACGCCCGCTTCTGGGTACGGCGGATGCTGTTCGAGACGCTCGTGCACCGGGTCGACGCCGAACTCGCCCTGGGCCTGCCCGCCACCGTCGACCATGACCTCGCGGTCGACGGCGTGGACGAGTTCCTGGTCAACCTGCCGTTCGCCGCGGTCTTCGCACCAGGCACGGCGCAGCTGCGCGGCGCGGACCGGACCATCCGTTTCGGCTGCACCGACGGCGGGGACGAGTGGCTGGTCCGTCTGCGGCCGGACGGCTTCGGGGTCGACCCCGACGGGGCCGGGGCCGCCGCCGACGCCACGGTCCTCGGCACCGCCGCCGACCTGCTGCTGCTCCTCTACGGCCGCCTCGACCGCACCGCGGGCGGCTTCGAACTGGCCGGGGACCAGGAGCTGCTGGCGCACTGGTTCGCCAACTCCGCGTTCTGAGAAGGCGCTTCGGGCGGTCCGCCGCACGGCCGGGGGCGGCCTGCCCGGCCGCGCGGCGGGTCGGGGTCCGGGCGTGCCGGTGAGGTGCGGTGCGCCCGGGTTCGGTGTTGAGTGGTCCCCTGTACCCATGTGCCCCTGTGCCGCCGACGGAGGCGGCCGGGCGCACCCGACCGGGCACCGCCGACCACCGACCTGGAGAGAACATGACCACCCTCGCGCCGGTTGCGCTGGTCACGGGCGCCAACCGCGGCCTCGGCCTGGCCACCGCCCGCCGGCTCGCCGAACTCGGCCACACCGTCCTGCTGTGCGCGCGGCGCCCGGAGGACGCCGAGCGGGCCGCCGAGGGCCTCGCCGGGCTGCCGGGCGTGGTGCTGCCCCGCCGGCTGGACGTGGACGACCTCGACGGCATCCGCGCGCTCGCCAGGTCGGTGGAGACGGAACCGGGCCGGCTGGACGTCCTCGTCAACAACGCGGCCATCAACTACGACACTGCCGAGCGGGCCTGCGACGTCGACCTGGACGAGGTCCGCCGGACGCTGGAGACCAACCTGTTCGGCGCCTGGGCGATGGTCCAGGCGTTCCTGCCGCTGCTGCGCCGCTCCCCGGCCGCGCGGGTGGTCAACGTCTCCAGCGAGTCGGGGTCGCTGGCCTCGATGTCGGGCGGGACACCGGCCTACGGCATCTCCAAGGCGGCCCTCAACGCACTCACCCGCAAGCTCGCCGACGAGCTGCGCGGGGAGCGGATCCTCGTCAACGCGGTCTGTCCGGGCTGGCTCGCCACCGACATGGGCGGCCCGGGCGGCGGGCCGGTCGAACAGGGCGCCGCCGGCGTGGTCCGGGCGGCGACCCTGCCGGACTCCGGTCCCACCGGCGGCTTCTTCCGCGACGGCCGCCCGCTGCCCTGGTGACCGCCACCGCGCGGGCGGTCCGGCGCAGTCGCGGTCGCGGTCCGTGGCGGGGTCACATCACCGGGCCGCCGTAGAAGGGGCTGTAGTAGCCGGCGTACTTCTCCTGGTAGCCGAGGTCCGCCTCGAGCTGGAACGGGTCGAACTCCGGCCCGTGCTTGATCTCGTCCTTGGTGCGGTCGACGTGGACCTTCCGCTCGTCCTCGTCGACCCGCAGGACGACGCCGGCCGGCAGCAGGACCAGCCGGCCGAGGATCCACGGCCCGGTGTCGACCACCAGGTAGCGGGCGCCGACCTCCTCGGAGAGCCGGTCCACCTTGCCGAGGTGGCCGTCGGTGGCCTCGACGTGGTAGCCGACCAGGTCGGTCCCGGAGATGTGGCCGGAGGTCGAGCGGAACTCCCAGATCCCGGTGTCGCTGCTCATGGACTGCTCCTCCCGTCGGGGGCGCGGTGCCGGATCGTCGGCGGTGCGCCGCGCAGGGCTCGGCTGCCCCGGAACCCGAGGTTCATGCCTGCCGGTCCCCACCGGGGCCGCCGCGGGCACTAGTCCCGTGATTGGCCCAGGAATTGACGGTCCGAATGTCCCGTGCGGCGGGCCATTCGACCCGATAGAGTCATGATCATGAAGACCACGGAGAACCCCGAGACCCAGTCCGTCCAGCCCGCCCAGCCCGCCCAGCCCGCTCAGCCGGTCCTGACCCGTCGGGCCGAGGCCGAGACCTGTGCCGACCCGAGCAGTGTGATGTCCCTGCTGGCCGACTCGGCCGGCACCGGCGGCGCCTTCACCAGCTACCGGTCGAGCTTCGCCAAGGGTGCCGTCGGCGCGCCCGCGCACTTCCACACCCGGGCCTGGGAGTTGTTCTTCGTGCTCGGGGGGTCGCTGCAGGTGCTGCTCGGCGAGGAGGTGACGGTGCTGCACGAGGGCGACTTCCTGGCGGTGCCGCCGCACACGCCGCACGCCTTCGCGGCCGCGCCCGGCTGCGAGGCCGACGTGCTGTTCGTGTTCACGCCGGGGATGGCCCGGTTCGACTACCTGCGGCTGCTCGGCCGGGTGATGCGCGGGGAGGCGGACCCGAAGGAGATCGCCGAGTCGGCGGAGCGCTTCGACAACCACTACGTCGACAGCCCGGCGTGGCGGGCCGCACTGGAGGCGTCCGCATGATCGACCCCGCCGCGCCGGTCCGGGTGGCCCGCCCTTCGCGGGACCTGGCCGCCGCCGAACGCTTCTACGTCGACGGCCTCGGGCTGAAGGTGCTGTGGCGGACCACCGAGCGGGTGCCGGGCGAGCACGACCTGCTGATGGTCGGTCCGCCCGGCGGTGCCTGGCACTTCGAGCTCACCCGTGACCCGGAGCGCCCGCTCGAGCCCACCCCCACGGTCGACGACCTGTTCGTGGTCTACCTCGGCGCGCCGGCCGAGGAGGCGCTGGTGGAGCGGCTGGTCGCCTGCGGCGGCACCCGCACCCCGGCCCACAACCCGTACTGGGACGAGTACGGCGTGACCGTCGCCGATCCGGACGGCTACCGCATGGTGCTCTGCTCGCGCACCTGGAACCCCTGAGCCGGGGCGGGCCCACCGGCCCGCGCGGCGGCGGCAGGCCACCTGTCAGGTTACCTGTCGGTACGTCAACGGAGCTTCCCGCCGCCGCGCTCCGCCCCAGCTCAGCCGCCCCCCGGCCAGGGTCCGGCACCGCCAGATGTCCAGACAGGTCGGGGACCACACCTCGTCATTCACCGGCCACCTCCCGCCTCACTGACCGCCATGTCGGCCCCCTAGACATAACGGGTCTGGACTGAAAAGACCGACGCCCCGCCAGTGAACGAGGAGTCACCCCGATGAAGCCGAGCCCCGAGCTCTCCCGCCGCACCCTGCTGGGTGGTGCGGCCGCCGCCGCAGTGCTCTCCGCCCTCCCGCTGACCGTGCAGCAGGCCCTGGCCGCGCCGGCCAAGCCGGGCACCCTGGCGGACATCGAACACGTCGTCATCTTCATGCAGGAGAACCGCGCGTTCGACCACTACTTCGGCACCCTGCCGGGCGTGCGCGGCTTCGGCGACCGGGCGGCGGTCCGCGGCGTCAACGGCCGTTCGGTCTTCCACCAGCCCGACCCCTCCCGCAAGGAGGGCCACCTGCTGCCGTTCCCCATGAACGCCGCGCACACCAACGCGTACCAGCAGGGCGCGCCGTCCTTCGACTTCATCGCCTCGATGAGCGCCTGGAACGACGGTCTCGCCGACGGCTCGGTGACCCGCCGCTCCTCCGGCTGGCTCGGCCAGGGCTACTACGAGCCCGCCGACATGCCGTTCTACAACGCGCTGGCCTCGGTCTTCACCACCTGCGACGCCTACCACGCCTCGGTGCAGTGCAACACCAACACCAACCGCGAGCACCTGATGACGGGCACCAGCGGCGGCACCGTCCGCGACACCCCGGTGACCGACAACTCGGAGCCCGCGGCGGGCTTCGAGTGGACCACCTACGCGGAGCGGCTGGAGCAGGCCGGCGTCAGCTGGCGCACCTACCAGGCGCTGGACAACTTCGACGACAACGCGCTGGCCTGGTTCACCGCCTTCCACCGGGCCGAGCCGGGCGAGCCGCTGTACGAGCGCGGCCTCAAGCAGGTCGGCGACCCGGCGAAGAAGGGCGACCCGTTCGCGATGGGCGACGCGCTGGTGGACGCCTTCACCGCCGACATCAAGGCCGACCGGCTCCCCCAGGTGTCCTTCCTGGTCGCCCCGGCCGCGCTCTCCGAGCACGCCAACTACGCCCCGCCGAACGGCGAGCACCTGACCGCCCGGCTGCTGGCCGCGCTGGCGGCCGAGCCGGAGGTGTGGGCGAAGACCGTCTTCATCCTCAACTACGACGAGCACGGCGGCTTCTTCGACCACCTGCTGCCCCCGGTGCCGCCGCTGGCCACCGGCCGCGGCAAGTCCTCCGTCCCGGTCGACGGCGAGGTGGTGGTCCGGGTCTCCAAGGGCACCAGCACGTACCACCGGGTGGTGGACCAGGACGGCCGCTACCGGATCCGCAACGCCGACGGCACCCTCGGCTGGGCCGCGAGCCTGCCGGCCGGGGAGAAGGTGGTCTCCGGGCCGTACCCGATGGGCCTGGGCGTGCGGGTGCCGATGATCGTGGTCTCGCCGTGGACCCGCGGCGGCGTGGTCGACTCCACCGTCTACGACCACACCTCGGTGATCAAGTTCCTGGAGAAGCGCTTCGGCGTGCAGGAGCCCAACATCAGCGCCTGGCGGCGGGCCGTCACCGGCGACCTGACCTCCGTCTTCGACTTCTCCGGGCAGGACCCGGCGTGGCCGCAGCTGCCCGACACCAGAGGCAACCGCAAGAAGGTCGACGACACCGGCAAGCTGCCCGCCCCGACCGTCCCGAGCCCGCAGTCGCTGCCCTGCCAGCAGCGCGGCACCCGCACCGCCCGCCCGACCCCGTACGCGCTGCGCGTCACGCCGCTGGTCAACAAGGGCGTGGTCACCCTCGAGATGATCAACCACGGCCGGCAGGCCGGCGTGCTGGCCGTCTACCCCGAGCCCGGCACCGCGCCGCGCCACTACACCGTCGCCGCCAAGGACCTGATCCGTGACACCTGGACGGCCGGCGACGCCGGGTACGACCTGCGGGTGCACGGCCCCAACGGCTACCTGTGGCACTTCCGCGGCGACGCGGCCGCCAGCTTCGAGGCACACGTCGCCGAGGACCTGACCGGCCGGGTGCTGGAGGTCGGCCTGACCAACCGCACCCGTACCGCCCAGGTCTTCGTGATCGCCGACCTGGCGTACGGCGGCGGCCGCCGGGAGGTGCGGGTCGAGGCCCGTTCCAGCGCCTCGGTCGACGTCACGGTCAACCGCGAGAGCTGGTACGACATCACCGTCGGGGTCCAGGGCGACCTGTTCTTCCGCCGCCGCTACGCCGGCCGGCTCTCCGGCGGCAGCCAGAACGTCACCGACCCGGCGATGGGCCTGCCCGACGCGCTCACCCTGGACGTGGCGCTGAAGTCCGCGTCGACCACCATCGACGAGGCCGTACTGGTGCCCGGCCGGGCCGCCCGGGTCGCCGCCGTGTTCACCGCCGCCGACGCGCTGGCCGGCCTGGAGGCCGCGCCCGTCGTCCCGGCCGGCTGGACCGTCGTACCGGTCACCGCGCCGCCCACCGCGCTCGCGGCCGGCGCCACCGCGACCGCCGAGTGGGAGGTCACCCCGCCCACCGCACTGCCGGGCGCCGGTCCGTACCGGATCCTGGTCACCGCCCGCGCGGTGGCCGGCGAGCGGTACGTGGTCGCCGACGGCGAGGTGGCGGCCCGGACCGCCCCGTCGATGGCCGGCCACCTGCTCGGCGAGGACTTCGAGTCGCTGGCGGGTGCGCTTCAACCGGTCGGCCAGGTGCTCGGCTGGACGGCACAGGCGCCGGCCGGCTGGTCGGTGGTCAACGCCCCCGGCATGCCGCAGGGCACCGCCCGCCTCCAGGGCTGGACCTTCCACACCAAGCGCGCCTGGTCCACCCCGGCCGGGCAGGACCGCGGCAACTTCACCCGGGGCCTGGGCATCCTCGCCGTCGCCGACCCGGACGACTGGGACGACTGGGACGACACCGGCGCGCCGTCCGCCAAGGGCCGCTTCGACTCGACCCTGGTCTCCCCCGCCGTCCCCGTCCCGGCCGGCACCGGCACGCTGTACCTGGCGTTCGACTCGCACTACCGGCAGGAGGCACCGCAGAAGGCCACCGTCACGGCGGTGTTCGACACCGGCGCCGAGACCCGGCTGCTCTCGTACAGCAGCGACGCCACCGGCAACGACAACGCCGGTGCCGACGTCCAGAACGCCTTCGTCACCCGGCAGTTCGCCGTACCGGCCGGCGCCACCGCGGTGACCCTGAAGTTCCGGATGTTCGACGCCGGCAACAACTGGTACTGGGCGGTGGACCACATCCGCCTGGACAGCAAGCCGATCACGGCCTGATCCGCACCCGCGCGCCGCAGGGCGGGAGCCCCCGGGGGGCCCGCCCTGCGGCGCGCCCCCTTCCGCCGCTTGAATGTCATGAACACGCCACCCTCGCCCCTTCCCGGCCAACAACGGGCCGCGGGGGCGGCCGCATCCCCGTCCGACGGGCGCCGGCCCCCCGGCCGCCGGACAATGCTGCAAAGCCGGGGAATCGAGTGGCCGAGGACCGGACGGCCACCCCCGGACGACCAGGTGCGGAGGCAGAGGCCGATGCAGTCAGCACCGTTCGAGAGCTGGGCCACGGACTGGGCCCGGCAGGCCCGGGGGATCCCGCGCGGGCAGGTCGCCGCCGGGCTGCTGATCGACCTCGTGGCAGATCCGCGGCAGCACCTCGCCCGTACCGCCGCCTTCCCGGTCACCGCCGCGGCCGCCGCCCTGCGCATCGCGCCGGACCTCCTGCGGGCGGCCCTGACGGACCTGTCCGACGCCGGACTGCTCACCTGGATCTGCCACGACCTGGGCGCCCCCGAAGGCGAGGTCGCCGTGGTCACGCTGACCGTCCCGGAACCCGTAGAGACCCGGAGGACCAGGCCGTGACCGCCCAGCAGCCCGCCGCCGCCCGCCCGTCCCTCCCCGGCGACGGCGGGGCCGCCGGGCCCGCCGAGGCCGCCGGCGCCACCCCCGAGGAGCGCGACGCCGTCCAGCTGGTCGCCACCCGCCTCAAGCGCGCCCACCCCACCGCCGACCCGTCCCGCGTCGACGCGGTCGTCGCGACCGCCTACGGCGAACTCAGCGACGCCAGGGTGCGGACCTTCATCCCCATCCTGGTCGAGCGCCGCGCCCTGACCCTGCTGACCACCCCGCCGCCGGCCCTCTAGCCCCGGCCGCTCCACCGGCGGACGGCCGCCCCGGACACCCGACCCGCCCCCGGGGACGGCCGGACGGCCGCCTGCCGGTACAGGTACCAGCCCAGGTCGGCGGCACCGCGACCCCACCGGATCAGCGCCACCCAGTCGGTGACCCCCTGCCGCAGCCGCCACCGCTCCACCCGGCCCGGCCGCCAGCACCCCCCGACCCTGATCTCCACCCGCCGCCAGCACTCCTCGGCCACCCAGCTGCGCCCCGGCCCGACCAGCAACTCCCCCGGCGCCGGCACCGCATCCGGCCGGCGCCGGTCGTCCACTCCGGGGCAGATGGTCACCCCTCCATCATGAATCGCACAGTCGTTCGATTCAAGGGCCAGCAGTCGGGCACGGCCCGGCGGAGTCCGCCTGGCATGCTGGCCCGCATGGCTGCCGACCTCCCGCTCCCGGTCCATCTCCCCGCCGTCATCGACGGGCTGGCGACGAACCCCGCCCTGCCGGGCCCCATGATCCGACGGCTGTTCGCCTGGCGGCCGGGACGGGGCGAGGTTGCGGGACGTCCGGACCTCACCGAGGAGCTGATCGCCGAGATCATCGCGACCGACGACCACTGGCTGCTGCACAGCTTGGCGCTCAACAAGCACCTGCCGGACGGCTTCCGCATCCGACTGGCCGCCCACCCGGACGAGGCGGTGCGGTCCGCGCTCGTCGTGCGCGCCGAGAGCGCGCCGAGGGAGATGCTGGAACGACTCGTCGACGACCCGGTGCCGCGGGTCCGCGCCTGCCTCGCCGAGGACGACGACACACCCCCCGATCTCCGGGCCCGCCTCGCCGCCGACCCCGATCCCGCGATCCGGGCCACGCTGGCCAAGCACTGGACCCAGGCACCGGAGGAGGTCCGCCGGACCCTGCTGACCGACCCCGAGCCCCAGGTCCGCGCCGCGGCCTGTGCGACCTACTTCGCCCGGCTGCCCCACCCGGTACCGCCCTCGGACCTGCTGCCGGCGCTGCTGGCGGATCCGGTGACCCGGGCGGGCGCGGTGGTCCACGCCGTCCTGGACGAGGAGGCCTTCCGGCGGCTCGCCGAGGATCCGGACAGTGAGGTGCGCGCCGAGGTCGCCCGGCATCCCGACCTGCCGCCGCCGGTCCGCGACGTCCTGGCCGTCGATCCGGCGCTGGCGGTCCGGGTGAAGGTGTTCGCCCGGGCCGACACGCCGGAGCCGCTGCGGGCGCGGATCCACGCCGCCGTCCACGAGCTCTCCCCCACGTGGAAGGACCCGGAACCCGAGGCCGACGAGGAAGCACTCGACCTCTGGTACGAGAACATGTTCGCGACCACCGCGCTGCGCATCCTGCGCCTGGAGTGGGTCGCGGCCGATCCGCTGCCGCACATCGACTCGCCCTATGTCTCCTTCCGCGTCTCGGCGGCCCTCGGCAAGGAGCTGCCCGCCGACGCGGTGGCCCGGCTGCTGGACGACGAGGAGGAGATGGTCCGGCTCACCATGGCGGCCAATGCCCCGCACCTGGTCGATCCCCGGACCGCCGAGAGCATCGAACGGCGCTACCGCCGACGGGACAAGTTCACCTTCTGGTGGGACACCAAGGAGGTCCTGGCCTTCGCCCCGGAGACCCTGCACCGGTTCGCCACCGACCCCGAGCCCCGGCTCCGCTCCTTCGCGCCGCGTGATCCGCAGCTCCCGGCGGAACTCGCCGAGCAGCTGGCCGCCGACCCCGAGGAGCGCGTCCGCCACGCGGTGGCCGGCCACCGCAGGCTCCCGCTCCCCGCCCTGCTCCGCCTCCTCGCGGACCCCTCGGACCGCGTCGCCCGGGCCGCGGCGGCCTCGCCGCACCTTCCCGTGGAGAGCATGGAACGGCTGCTGGACCTGGTGGGCCTGTAGCCGCCGGGCAGTCGGGCAGTCGGCGAGGGCGCTGTCAGGGGCCGCGCCAGATGTTGTCGAAGGCCGCCTCCTCGATGGTCCGCCGCTGCCGAACGGCCTCCAGTTCCGCGACCGCGTCGCCGACGGCGGCGAGCACCGTCACGACCGCCTCGTCCTCGATCTCGTCGGCCTCCTCGGTCGGCCGGTCGTGGATCCCGGCGGTGGTGGCGAGGATCGCGAGGACGGGGTCGCCCGACACCCAGCGCTCGGCCGCCCGGCGGCGTTCGGGCGAGTCGGCGACCGCCGTCCGGCTGGTCCGGACGGGGATCCACCGGCCGCGTTCCCGGGTGACCCGGCCCTCCATCTCCAGCGCGGCCAGGTACGCGGACGACAGCCCCCGGCCCCGGCGCCACAGCCAGTCCTCGACCGTCTCGTACGGCGGCTGCCGGACCAGCGACTCCGCCGCCCGGTCCAGCAGCTTGTCGGCCTGCTCCCAGCGGCCGCCCGGCACGATCCGCTCACCGTCCAGGGCGAGTGCCTCGGACCCGAGGAGGTCGATCACCTCGGCCCCGGCGAGGGCGAGCGACAGGTCGCCTGGATCCACGGGACGGCTGGACGCCACGTCCATGGAGACGATGAACAGGTCCCGGGCTGTGGTCATGAGCGGCTCCGCATCTCAGGCACCGGCGGGCGATACGTCGCCGACTGTAGCCCGCCGGCGTCCCGGCCGCGGTCCGAACCGCGGCCACGGCCCGCCCGGTCACCCCGGCAGGAGCTGCTGCCCGCCGTCGATGTCGTACGTCGCCCCGGTCAGCGCGGTGTTGGCCATGATGTGCACCGCCAGCGCGGCGACGTCGTCAGGCCCGACCACCCGCCCGACCGGGAGCGTCGCGCGCAGCTGCTCGCGCCGCGCCTCGAGCCCCTCGCCGAGCAGCGACGCCGACAGCGGGGTGTCGACGAAACCGGCGGCGATCAGGTTGACCCGGACCGGGGCCACCTCCAGCGCCAGGCCGGCCGTCAGGGCGGGCAGGGCCGCCGTCATCGCCGAGGTGACCGCGAGGCCGACGGCGGGGCGGCGGGCCCCGGTGCCACCCATGAAGAGCAGCGTGCCGCCGGGGCGGACCCTGGGCGCACCGTGGCGGGCGACGCCCAGCATGGCCATCGGGTGCTCCTGGAGCGCGCGGCGCGCCTCGTCGAAGTCCATCTCGGCCAGGGTGGCGTAGTAGGGACCGCCGGCGGTCACCAGCACGTGGTCGACCGGCACGGCGAGGTCCGTGAAGAACCGTTCCAGGGCGGCCGGGTCGGTCGCGTCGAAGGCCGCGGTGCCGACGGCACCGACCTCGGCCGCCGCCTTGTCGAGTCGGGCGGGATCCCGGCCGGTGAGGATGGTGTCGGCGCCCTCGGCCCGGGCGTGCCTCGCCGTCGCCAGTCCGATCCCGGCGCTGCCGCCGATCAGGACGACGGTCTGCCCGGCCAGCGCCGGTGCGCGGGTGGCGGCCGGGGCCTGCGGTGCGCCGGTCACCAGGTCCCCGTGGCGTCCGCGGCGGACCCGCCGGTCATGTCGGCAGCTCCTCGCCGGCGCGTTCGCGGACCATGTACAGCGCGTACCAGTCCGGCCAGTTCGGATCCTCAGCGCCGATCCGTTCCTCGTGCTTCCCGTGGGCCGCGGCCGCGCGCCGCAGGGCCTGGGCGAGGTCCTCCACCGTCTCGTACGTCGTCCCGCTCATGGGGCACACTCCTTGTCTCAGCGGCTTGTCTCAGCGGCCCGGAAGCCGCGTCCTGATCTCCTGGAGCACCCAGCCGTTGCCGTCCGGATCGCTGAAGGCGGCGAAGGAGCCGTAGTCGGCGTGGTCCGGCGCGGGGCCGCCCACCCGCCCGGCCGTCCCGGCCCGGTGGAAGACCCCCGAGGCCTCGTGGAACGGCTCACCGACGTCGACGCCGCGCCCGATGAGCTCGGCGCGGGCCGCGTCCAGGTCGTGGACCACGAGGTGCAGGCCTTGGAGGGAGCCGGGCGGGGACGAGGTGACGCCCTCGCCGAAGATGATCGAGCAGCCGGAGCCGGGCGGCGTCAGCTGCACCACCCGGTAGCCGTCCTCGACCGGGAGGTCGGCGTCGAGCCGCCAGCCGAGTCCCTGGTAGAAGCCCTTCGCCCGGTCGACGTCCGAGACCGGCACGACGACCACCTCCAGCCGTACCTCCCCCGGCCGCACCGGCGGGCTCGCGGCCGCACTGCTGTTGCTCTCCTGGACGCTGCTCATCCCCGCCTCCATCGGTGGGTGGCGCTGTGACACTGCGATGACGATGTCCGCGCGCGACTGCGGCCCGACCGCCGTCGGACACCCCGGACGCCCCGCATGGTCGCTCGGTCACCGCGGGCGGACGCGCGGCCAGGTGCTTCCACGAGTCTCCCGGGCCGGTCACCGGGCCCGCCGGGACCTCCACTTCCACCGTGCGCCGCGGGCACAGCACCGTCAAGGCGGGACCCGCGGGGGCGCCGGGCGCGGGCGGCCGGCGTCACCGCCGTCGGCCCGGGATGCCGGGCGCCGGGACCCGTTGCTAGATGGAAGCGGGGGCCGAGTGCGGGAACGAACACGAGAGCAAGGGCTGGGAGTTCACATGCGACAGCGCAGTCTGCGGGACCTCCGGGTGTCGGCCATCGGCCTCGGGTGCATGGGCATGTCCGCGTTCTACGGCACCACCGACCAGGACGAGGGCGTCGCGACCATCCGGCGTGCCCTGGAACTCGGTGTCACCTTCCTCGACACCGCCCAGGTGTACGGGCCGCTCACCAACGAGTCGCTGGTCGGCGAGGCGATCCGGGGACACCGCGACGAGTACGTCATCGCCACCAAGTTCAACTACCGGATGGACCACGCCGTGCCGGGTGACATGTCGACGGTGGGGCGCCAGGACGGGTCCGCCGAGCACGTCCGCAGCTCCGTCGACGGCTCGCTCGAACGGCTCGGCACGGACCGCATCGACCTGTACTACCAGCACCGCGTCGACCCGGCCGTGCCCATCGAGGAGACCGTCGGCGCGCTGGGCGAACTGGTCGCCGCGGGCAAGGTCCGGCACATCGGGCTCAGCGAGGCGAGCGCCGCGACCATCCGCCGCGCCCACGCCGTCCATCCGGTGACCGCCGTCCAGAGCGAGTACTCGCTCTGGAGCCGGGACGTGGAGGCCGAGGTGCTGCCCACCTGCCGTGAGCTCGGCATCGGCTTCGTCCCGTACTCCCCGCTCGGCCGCGGCTTTCTCGCCGGCCGCTTCAGCTCCCCCGACGAACTGGACGAGAACGACTTCCGCCGCGGCAACCCGCGCTTCACCGAGGCCAACCTGCGGGCCAACCTCCGGCTCGCGGAGAAGGTCAAGGAGATCGCCGCGGAGAAGGACGTCACCCCGGCCCAGCTGGCGATCGCCTGGGTACTGGCCCGCGGCGAGGACTTCGTGCCGATCCCGGGCACCAAGCGCCGCAGCTACCTGGAGCAGAACGCGGGCGCCGTCGACGTCGTGCTCACCGCCGACGACCTGGCCCGGATCGACGCCGAGCTGCCCGCGGCGGCGGGCGAACGCTACGACGAGGCGGGCATGCGGGCCGTGAACCGCTGACCGGACCTGGCCCGGGGCGGAGCGCGCCGCGCGGCAGGGGCGCACACGAACCGGCTCACACCCGGGAGGGCCGCTCGTCCGACGCCGGTACGACTGGGGCGACCGTCCCGGAACGGTCCCCGGCCCCGGCGCGGCGGGGCCGGGGACGGCGAAACCGGCGTGCGGGAGCTGGTCGGCGGGTGGTGCGCACCCCCTGCCGCCGGCCGGCGGGTCTTGGCACGGGTCGGCGCGGCAACAGAAGCTCTGTGCACGGCCGATCGCCGATCGGTCCCGTCCGCCGAGCCTCTGGAGGGCCCCGCATGCCGTTCTCGCGCACCCGTACCGCCGTCACCGCCCTGCTCGTCGCCGGTGCCGCGGCCCTGGCCGCACCGGCCCAGGCCGCGGGCGGTCACCGCGCCCTCAGCCACTTCGACGACGGCAGTTTCGAGACGCCCAAGGTCGCGGCGAACACCTTCGCCGGTCTGACCGCCGGTCAGACCATCGGCCCCTGGAGCGTCACCGCCGGCAGTGTCGACCTGATCGGCGCCGGGTTCTGGCAGGCCGCCGAGGGAGATCAGTCGCTCGATCTCAACGGCTCCAACAGCGGCACCGTCGCCCAGAGTTTCACCACCGTGCCGGGCGCCACCTACTCCGTCACCTACGCGCTGGCCGGCAACCCGGAGGGCGGAGTCGCCCTCCGGACCGGCCGGGTGCTGGTCGACGGCCAGAACTTCCAGGACTTCTCCTTCGACGTCTCCGGCCGGACCAGGGCCGCCATGGGCTACGTGGGGCACCAGTTCAGCTTCGTCGCGCAGAACACGTCCACCACGCTCGGCTTCACCAGCACCGTCGCCGGGGCGTACGGACCGGTCATCGACAACGTCCGGGTGACGGAGTGCAAGCCCTGCTGCGGGTGACCGGCCCCGGCCGGTGGCGTCGGGAGCGAGGTCCCGGATCACCGCTCCTGACGCCTCTGACGCGCCTGACACCGCTGACGCCGCTACCGCCCGTGCGGGCGCCGCGGGCGGTCGAGCGTGGCGAGCAGCAGGTTGGGGTCGACCTGGGTGAAGTAGGCCGCGCTCGGTACGTAGACGGTGTCGCCCCGGACCGCGACCGAGGTGGGGTTGGACAGGCCGTCCTGGCCGGTCAGGACGGTGTGGTGGCTGCCGTCCCCGGCGACGAAGGCGGCCTCGTTCGGGGAGTTGAGGGCGGCGACGAGGCTGTCGCCGTGCCCGGTGAAGGCGAAGTCGTCGATCCCGGCGAGTCCGGTGGCGCGGGTCTCCACCGGCCCGGCGGTGCCGTCCTGACGGATCGGGATGCGCAGCAGGGTGCCGGTGTCGGTGTTCGTGACCCAGACGGCGTGGTGGTGCACCTTGAGTCCGTTGGCGCCGAAGCCGCCGGTGGGGCTGAGCTCGGGTGCGGCCGACCACACGGTCGCGGGGCCGCCGTCCAGGGGGACGGCGTGGACGACGCCGAGTGCCGAGTCGGCGGTGTAGAGCAGGCCGGCGTGCTCGTCGAGGGCGAGGCCGTTGGGGAGGCCGGTCGCGGGCAGGGCGGCGAGCCGCTCGGGGTTGCCGCCGGGGCACAGCCGCCAGATGCCGGTGAGGTCGTCCGTTCCGGTGGCGTAGCCGAAGTAGAGGGTGCCGTCGTGGGCGCGGGCGATGCCGGTCACGATCGCGGCCCCGAGGAGGGGGGTGGCCGGGTGTGCCGGTGCGGGGAGGGTGGCCAGGATGGTCTGGGTGCCGTCCGGGGCGACCCGGCCGATCTGGCGGGCGAAGGAGAAGGTGAGGTCGGCGGAGCCGTCCGGTTCCAGCGCGATGTTCTCGGGCTGGCGGCCCTGCGCGAGGTCGAAGTGGGCGAGGATCCGGGGCGCGGACAGCGGCGGCGCGACCGCCACGGCCGGGTTGGCCGCCAGCAGGGACAGGCCGGCGGCGGCCGCGCCGAGCAGGCCGGTGATGCGGGATGGGCGGGACAAGGTCTCTCCTCCGGTGAGCACACAAACGGGTGGCTCAAGAGGACCATGCCTGACGGCCCGTCACCCCTACGACGGGCCCGACGCCGTGGCCGGGTCCCCCGGTCGGTCGTTCCCGACCGGGGGACCCGCCCGCGGCGCTTCGGCGCAGCCCTACGGCGTGTCGCTCTCGGCCGCGAAGCGGTCGGCGGCCTCGCGCAGCCGCTGGACCCGCCAGTCGGCGTCGGAGTCGCCCGCGGCGACGCGGACGGCCTCGGCGAAGTCGCAGGACAGCAACTCGCGGGTGACCACCAGCCGGTCGGGGAGCCCGAGGTAGCGCTCGGCGATCCGGCTCCGGACCGCCGCCATCCCGTCCGTTGCCAGCAGCGGCCGCAGTTCCTCGACGAACGGCGCCAGCCAGGCCGCGCGCAGCTCGTACTCGGTCCGGCCGCCGAAGGCCGGGGTGAGGGCGGTGAGCAGCCGGGACGGGTACTCCTCCCAGGGTTCGGCGAGCGTCGGGTAGTCCTTGCGGAACTCGTCCCAGTCGACCTCGAGGTCGGAGATCCCGGAGGGCAGGACGGGCCAGTGGTGGCCGCCCTCCGCGGAGCCCGCGAACACGTCGTGCAGCAGCTCGTAGGAGACCTGGGTGTCCTGGGCGAGCAGGACGGCGTCGTACAGGTCCTTGCCCTGCGGGTGGTTGTCGGTCAGCAGCCAGAGGATCTTCCAGGCGAGCGACAGCTCGGGGGTCGCGGTGAGCAGCGGGGCCGAGACGCCGGGCAGTTCGCCGGAGCGCGGGGCGAGCGGGAGGTGCTCGGTGAAGACGAAGTCGAGCTGTACCGTGCCGCCGGGCACGCCGGGGGCGGTCCAGGGCAGCACCAGCCGGCGGCCGGGCACCCGGCTGTAGGTCCAGATCTCGTCCGCGACGGCCTGGTCCGCGTGCAGCCGCAAGCCGGTGTCGGCCGCGGTGGCGGACGGGTGGTCCGCGGACGGGTGGTCGGCGGACGGGTGGTCGGCGGAGAGGCGGTCTGCGGCGGCGGCGATCTCGTGGATCATGCGCTCGGTCCGGTCGTCCTCGAGCTCCCAGTCCGTGGGGACGACGACGAAGTCCAGGTCGCCCGGCTCGCGGGCGGCCTCGCCGTACCAGCCGCGCAGCAGGATGCTGCCGCGCAGGACGAGGTGCTCGGCCCAGGCGGAGCGGGCCACCGCAGACAGGACGGTGTTCAGCGCCTCCCGGCGGGCCGTCAGCCAGCGGGCGGCGACCTCGGGGTCCGCGAACGCGGGTTCGCTGGGGCGCAGGGCCCGGGCGTACCCGGCGAGCGCGGGGTCGAAGACGGGCTGCTGGGTGACGGTGTCGTCGTCGATCGGCCGGATGCCGCGCGGCAGGTCGAGTTCCTCGCGCAGGGCCTCGGACGGGGCGTGCCGGGGCAGGACGACCTCCTCCCACGGTCCGTACTCGAAGTCGGCCCAGCCGTTGTCGCCGTCGGCGGGGTGGGTGGTCGGTCCGGTGGCTTCGGTGGTCATCGTGAGGCTCCCCCTCGGTGGTCGGTGGTGCGGCCGGGCGCGGGTGTCCCGCGTACGGCGGTGGTGCCGGGTACGGCGGTGGTGCCGGGTGTCCCTGCGGTTCCTGCGGTCTCGGTTATCCAGCCCGCGTCGAGTGTCTCGTCGGTGTCGAGGGCGACGAACTCGCGTTCCGCCGAGGCGATGGCGCGACCGTCGGCGGTGAGGTCGGCGAGCAGCGCGTCGAGCCGGCGGCCCGCCGTGTCCAGCCCGACCAGGCGGCAGCGCTGCGTCACGAACTGTTCCCGGACGCCGTCGGCGCGCACCCGGCGGGCGTTGGCGGACAGGTGGGCGCTGTGCCGGACGGCCAGGTCGGCGAGGCCGTCGGTGCGCTCGTCGGCGGGGAGCAGCAGTTTGATGTGGTGTTCGAAGTAGCGGTGCGGGCCGAGGGCCTCGGCGGCGGCGTCCGACTGCGGGACGCCGCGGGCCCAGGGGGTGGCCTCGATCTTGATCCGCAGCACGGTGAACCCGGCGTCCGCCAGCCGTTCCGAGGTCCGGCGGGTCTGTGTGGCGACCTCCTGGTACGAGCCGGAGCCGCGCAGCGTGAGCATCGGCTGGGAGACGGCGGCGCCGCGGGCCAGCAGGATGTGGGTGAACTTCACGCCGTTGGCCGAGGCCCAGTCGGCCAGTGCGTCGGCGGCCTGCGGGGCCACGGTCAGGTGGACCTCGAAGTCGCCGTGCAGGTCGGGGCCGCCGTGCGGACCGGGGTGCGGACCGGCATGCGCCTCGGCGTGCGCCTCGGCGTCCGCGGGCCGGTCGGGCGCGGCGGCTGTCGGTCCGGGTGCGGTGGTGCGGCCCAGGTCAGGATGGGTGACGAGCATGCGAGCATGGTGGCAGACCCCACCGACAGTCCCTCGGCGGGCTCTTGGCGCGGCCCCGTCGGTGGCCTGCCGGAGCGGCTCCTCCGTGTACGTCGGCCCGGCCGGTACGGCGCAGTGCTGAACGGCCGTCCTGCGCGCGCGGCCCGGCGGGCAGCTCCGGTGCGCCCACCCGTGGATCAGGCGGACGCTTCCAGGACCGCGGGCAGCCGCTCGGCGACCTGGTCGGCGAGCCGTTCGAAGGCCGGTTGCAGCAGCGGGGCGGCGGCCCTGGCGAGGCCGTGGAGCCGTAGCTGGGCGCGGTAGACGATGACGGTCCGGCCGTTCCAGGCGCGGATGCGGATGTCGTCGGTCGCGGTGACCGTTCGGTTCTCGCCGACGAACACCAGCCGGTCCGGCTGGTACCGGGCGAGGCGGTAGGCGAGCCGGGTGCGACGTCCCCGGAACCGGGAGACGTTGAGCCAGCGGGCGCCCTCGGCCAGTGGGCCGTCGTCCAGCCGCACACAGCTCTCGGTGCCGGGGTCCCAGTGGGGTGTGTTGCCGAAGTCCGCGAGGTACCGCAGGACTTGGTCGGCCGGCCGGGTGACGGTGATGCTGCGTTCGACGGTGACCATCGGGTGCTCCTTCCGGGCGGGCATGGGGGGGCGCCGACCGCCCCCACGGGGTTCGGAGCCGCGGCCCGTCCGGATGGCCCGGAACGGGGAGCCGCCGCGACCGGCCGGGGGCAGCCGGGACCGCGGCGGGGTCAGTCAGCGAGCAACTGCTCGATCCGGTCGAGTGCTTCGGCCAGGTCGCGGGGGCGCAGCGTGCCGGGAGGGCGGCGCGTGCCCGCCCAGCCCGGTCCGGCGGCCAGCACGACCGGCCGGGTCCGGGATCCGCGGCCGCCCCAGGCCGTCCCGGCGACCCGGGCGGCCAGGGCCCGGTCGGCGGTCTGCCGGGCCTGCGACCAGAGCAGGACCGCGGACGGGCCGGTGCGGCGGACCGCCTCCAGCAGCGCCTCGGGCGGCACCGCAGGCCCGAACATCCGGAACGGCAGCCCCCGGTCGGCGAGCCCGGCGGCGACCGCTTCCAGCGGGAGGGCGTGCAGTTCGGCGGGCATGCCCGCGAGCATGACGGGCGGACCGGTGCGGGCGGGGGTGGCACCGGGGCGGTCGGCGATCCTGCGCAGGGCGGTGGAGACGTGCCAGGACAGCAGGTGCTCGACCTCGACGTACCGTTCGCCCTCGACGGACCACTTGCGGCCCGCCGCCCGCAGGGCCGGCATCATCACCTCGGTCCAGGCGGCCACCGGGCCCAGGTCGTCCACGGCCTGGCGCAGGATCAGTGCCATCTGCGGGGCGTCGAGGCGGACGGCGGCCCGGGCCAGTCCCCGGCACTCGGGTCGGACCGGGCCGACCGGCAGGGTGTTGCCGCCGCCGGGGGGATGGCTCGCGGCGCCCGTCGTCCCGTCGGCGTCGTCGGCGGCCCGGGCGGCGGCGTCCGGGTCACCGGCCTGGCCGCTGCGGGCCAGCCGGGCGGCCTCGCCCGGCGGGACCCCGCGTGCGGTGAGGCGGCACATCGCCTCCAGCACGGAGACGTCCTGCGGGCTCCAGCGGCGGTGGTGGCCCTCCTCGCGCCGGGCCGGGCCGATGCCGTAACGGCGTTCCCACGAGCGGATGGTGGTGGGTGAGACGCCGAGCCGGCGGGCCACGCCACCGGTGCTGAGACCGGCCTCGGCGAGCGGTGGGGCAGCTGCGGGTTCGGACACGGACGGGAGCCTACGTCCGGTACGGCCCGGTGCCGCGACCGGCGCGCCCACGGGATCACCATCCCGCGATGCGGCCGACCGCGAAGCCGAGGCAGCTGACCACCAGCACGGCGATGACCAGCAGCGGGATCCAGCCCGGCCAGGCGGTGTGGAGTTCGACGGACTCCGGGGTGGAGATCCCGGCGCAGGTGGAGGCCTCGCACTCCGGGGTCTCGGTGGGTACGGGCCGCGCGGCGGGCAGGACCGGCACGGACGGGGGAACGGTGGCGGCCATGGTCTCCTCCAGGTGGCTTCCGTGGCGCGGGGGTCGTCTTCGGCGGGGGTGCCGGCCCGGGGCGGGCCCCGGCGGAGGTGTCAGCGGGGGGTGTCAGCGGTGTTGGAGCCGGGCGAGGCGCCGCATGGTCACGGTGAGTGTGAGGGCCGCTGCGGAGGCCGGTATCCCGGCGGCCATGCAGAGGGCGCCGGCGCCGGTGGACGCGGCGAGGACGGCCGCGGCGAGGGCCGGCGCCCGGGGCCGTTCGGCGAGCCGCCGCAGCGGGCCCGCCGGCCGGGCGAGCAGGCGGTCGGGTCTCGGGTCCGCACGGCGCAGCCCCGCTTCGAGGCGGTCCAGGACTCGTCGTTCCTCGGTGGTCAGCGGCGTGATCAGCGGCGTGGTCACGGCGTTCGCACCTCCTCGGGTGGCGGTCCGGTTCCAGCATCGCCCGGGCGTGCCGCGGAGGGCTGCTCGCAGCGTTTGTGCATCAGCCCCGGCGCGAAGGGCCGAGGGGGTGGTGATGCGGCGGCCCCCGGCGCGGCCGCGTGCCGTGCGCCGGGGGCCGCCGGGTGGGGTACCCGGGTCAGATCTGCCGGTCGGGGTCGGAGAAGGTGAGGCCGCCCACGGCGGCGGGCCGCTCGGCGGCGGCCCACAGCTGCGAGTCCTCCACGCCGGGCGGCTGCCGGAAGTCGGCGCCCTGCTCGACCGGGAGCAGCCGGGCTGCGGTGGCCTGGGCGGGGAGCGGGGCGTCCGTGGCGGATTCGGAGAAGGCGGGCAGCCCGAGGCTGCGGCGGTCAGGGGTCATGATCGCCAGTGTGACATGCTCCGCTCGCCTCCGGGCGCGGGGCACCCCGGTTCGGGGTCGATCCCGGTCGGCGGTCCGTCGCACCGGGATCCGCCGGGAGGCGCTTCGCCGAACGGCGTTACGGGCGGGCGGAGTCCGGCCGGAGTCGGCCGAATTCGGGTGCACGGGGTGCGCGGCGCTGGCAGCATGCGGGCCATGACCTCGTCCGATGTTGCTCGTGATGCCCTGCAAGGCCTGGCCCTCGGCGATGCGTTCGGGGAGCGGTGGTTCCCGCTGTTCCGTTCGCCGCAGGAGGCGTTCGAGTCGATCCGGGAGCGCCGGACGCCCGCCGAGTCGCCGTGGCACTGGACGGACGACACCGCCATGGCGTTGTCGGTGTACGGGGTGCTGACGGCGCACGGCGCGGTGCACCAGGAGCTGTTGGCGGAGGCGTTCGGGGTGACCTACCTGGCGGACGTCGGCCGGGGGTACGGGCACGGCATGCACCGGCTGCTGCCCCGGCTGGCCGAGCGGCCCGCCGGGTGGCGGACCGAGGCCCGCGGTCTGTTCGGGGGTGAGGGCAGTCTCGGCAACGGGGCGGCGATGCGGGTGGCGCCGTTGGGCGCCTGGTTCTGCGAGGACCTGGAGGAGGCCGCCGAGCAGGCCGTGTTCTCGGCGGAGGTCACGCACGCCCGTCCGGAGGGTGTCGCGGGCGCGGTGGCCGTCGCGGTGGCGGCGGCGCTCGCGGCCCGCAGCCGCAACCGGCCGGCGCCGTCCGGGGCGGAGCTGCTGGCCGAGGTGGCGGGTCGGACGCCCGCCGGGCCGGTCCGGGACGGCCTGCGGACGGCGGCCGGGCTGCCCGCGGACACCGAGCCGTGGCGGGCCGCCGACGTCCTGGGCAACGGCAGTCGGATCCGGGCGGGTGACACCGTGCCCTTCGCGCTCTGGTCGGCGGCGTGGCATCTGGACAGCCTCACCGATGCGCTGTGGACCACGGCGGAGGGGCTCGGTGATGTCGACACCACCTGCGCGATCACCGGTGGCACGGTCGCCGCCCGCACCGGTCTGGCCGGGGTCCCCACGGCGTGGCTGACCCGGCGCGAGCCGCTGCCGGACTGGGTCGAGCAGGCTTGACCCGGGCACCCGACCGGCGCTCACCGGGCCGCGGGTAACCTGCGCAGCGAACCCGTACCGGGCACGCACCACCGCCGGGCACGCACCACCGCCGGGCGACCAGCACTCGGTGCCCGGCGCGACGGTAGGGGCGAGGACCCGGCACTATGCCCGCAGTATTCAGGCAGAGGAGAACAGAGTCATGGCAGAGCCCCTGATCGTCGCGGTCGCCGGCCGGACGCCGGAGGTCGACCCGACCGCCTTCGTGGCCCCCAACGCGGTGGTGGCGGGGTCGGTCAGCCTCGCGGCGGGGGTGAGCGTCTGGTACGGCGCGGTGCTGCGCGGCGACGCCGAGGCCATCACGGTGGGCGCCGGCACCAACATCCAGGACAACTGCACCGTGCACAGCGACCCCGCGTTCCCGGCCGTACTCGGCGAGCGGATCACGGTGGGCCACAACGCGGTCCTGCACGGCTGCACGGTGGAGGACGACGTGCTGATCGGGATGAGCGCCACCGTGCTGAACGGGGCCCGGATCGGCGCCGGTTCGCTGGTGGCGGCGGGTGCGGTGGTGCCGCAGGGCATGCAGGTGCCGCCCGGTTCGCTGGTGGCGGGGGTCCCGGCGAAGGTGCGGCGCGAGGTCACCGAGGAGGAGCGGGCCGGTATCAAGGCCAACGGCGAGGGCTACCTGCTGCTCGCCCGCGCGCACGCCGACATCGCCCCGCAGAACGGCTGAACCCCACTGGACGGCCGACGCCCCGCAGGACGGCTGACGTCGCACCGGCAGCGGCCGGCCACCGGTGGCAGCGCCCCGTACGCGCTCCCGCCGGTGGCAGCGCCCGTACCGGTCAGGACTCCTGCGGGCGGCCCGGGCCCATCGCCTCCCCCGCCCGGCGGCCCGCGCGGCGGACCCGCGAGGCCAGCACCAGGTAGCAGAGCAGCGCGCCCGCGGTCGGGGCGAGCCCGGGCAGCGGGTACTCGCCGCGGACCAGGGAGACCACGGCGAGCACGACCAGCAGCAACGCGAGGACCGTCCAGCCGAGTTGGAGCAGCGCGGAGACCGCGCTGGCCGCCCCCGGCGGGCCGGGGGCGCCGACGGCCCGCCGGAAGCCGAGCGCCGCGAGCCCGCACAGCGGCGCACTGACGCCGGCGGCCACGGCGCCGGCCGTGCTCCACGGTCCGCCCACCAGGACGGCCGCGACCGCGGCCACCGCCAGCAGCACGCCCGCCTCGGTGTACGCCCGAGCCGCCGCCCGGTACCGGGTGGCCTGCTGCGGGGTGGCCGCCGCCGGCCCGGCCGGGTGGACCGCCGTGCGCGGCGTCGGGCCCCGCCGGGGCATGCCGCGCAGCGCGGCGCGCGACCGCCGCAGGGCCGCCGCGCCCTCGGCGGGGCGTTTGAGGGCGTACAGGGTGGAGCTGAGCTGGACGAGGGCCCGCACCTCGGCGGCGCGGTCCCCGTTCCGCCGGGCGATCGTCACGGACTCGTGGCGGGCCGCGAGGGCCTCGCGGTGCTGTTCGGCGGGCAGGGCCCGGCCGAGGCTACCCAGTGCGGCGCCGAGCGCGGACGCCTCGTCCGTGTCGCGGGCGGCCTGCACCGCCCGGGTGAGGACGTCGACGGCCTCCTCGCGACGCTCCAGCGAGGTCAGCGCCGCCCCGAGGTCGGTCAGCGTCCGGGACAGCTCCGCCTGGTCGTGGCTGCGGGTGTGGAAGGCCGCCACCGGTTCGAGCGCGGCGACCTGCTGGGCCGGCCGGTCGAGGGTGCGCAGGGCTTCGGCGGCTTCGCCGAGCACCCCGTACCCGGCGAGCTCGTCCCCCAGGTCGAGCAGCCGTTCGGCGGCGTCGCGGAAGAACTCCAGCGCGTCCTGCGACGCGTCGCCGTGGTGCAGCGCCCTGGCGGTGAGGCCGAGCGTGACCGCGTGCTCGTGCTGGTCGTCGAGGCTGCGGAAGGCGTCGAAGGCGATGCCGAGGACGGCGGCCGCCTCGGTCGGCCGCCCCAGCAGATCGAGGCCGACCAGGCCGAGGTGGCGCAGGGCGACGGCGCTGCGCTGCTGGTCGCCGTCGGCCTCCGCGAGCTGCCGGGCCCGCCCGAGCTCCTTGGCGGCGGCCGGTCCGCTCCCCCGCGCGGCCAGCGCCAGCCCGGTGTGCAGGACGGCGGTGTACTCGGTCTGCCGGTCGCCGAGCCGGCGGGCGAACGCGGAGGCGCGCCGGCCCTCCCGGACGGCGACGCCGTACCGGCCGAGGCCGGTCCAGGCCGGGCAGAGTCCGGTCAGCGCGGTCATCGCCAGGGCCCAGTTCCTGGTCCGGCGGGCCTCCAGGGCCGCCTCGTGGTGGGCCGTCATCGCGTCCTGGTAGCGGCCCTGGGCGCAGCGGGCCCGCCCGAGCCTGCAGAGCGCGGCCATCTCCGCGGGGCGGTCGCCGTGTTCGCGGGCGACGGCGAGGGTGGTCTCGGCCGCCTGGACCAGGTCGTCGAGGTGGTGGCCGTGTGCGAGGAACGGTTCGATGGCCGTCGCGAGGTCGACGACGGCCGCAAGGTCGATCGGGCGATCGGCGGCGGTCGCCGGGCGGCCGGGCCCGGGTGCCCGGCGCAGCAGGGCCATCAGGTTGCGGTGCTCGGCGTCCAGCCAGGCCAGCGCCTGCGCCCGGTCGGCGAAGACGAAGGCGCCGGCGCCGGTGCCGTCGGGACCGGTGTCGGGGCGCAGGCGGGCGCAGGCCGCGCGGGCGGTGGCCAGGTAGTGGTCGGCCAGGCGGCCAAGGGCCTCCGGCTCCTGCGTCTCCGACGGGTCGGCGGGGACGGCGGGGCTCCAGCGGGGTGCGGGACCGGTCCGGTGGACCAGGGCGGCCCGGTGGAGGGCGTCGAGGTCGGCCGCGGTGGCGGCGTCGGGGGTGTCGGCGAGGCGGGCGGCCGCCTCGGTGGACAGGTCGGGGCCGGGGTTGAGGTCGAGCAGCCGCAGCAGCCGGGCCTGCCGGTCGGTCAGTCCGGCGAGGGCGAGGCGGTGGACGGCGTCGCGGTGCTGTCGGGCGGTGTCCGCGCCGGTGACCCCGGTGACCCCGGTGACCCCGGTGACCCCGGTGGCGCTGGTGGCGCTGGTGGCGCTGGCGACCCCGGTGGCGCCGCGGGTGGCCGGGCAGAGTTCGCGGGCGGTCTCCGCGAGGGGCCGGCCGGTCCGGGCCGCGGTAATCGCGGCGAGCCGCACGGCGGACGGGAGGCGCCGGCAGACCTCGGCGAGCCGCCGGGCGGCCGGATCGTCGGACACGGGCGCGGACACGGACACGGACACTGGCGCGGACGCTGCGGACGCGGGCCCGGCGGGGTGTGGGTGGCGGTGCAGGATCCGCCGGACGAGCTCGCTCGCGTCCCCGATCGGGAGGGCGTCCAGCGGGTACGCGGTGCCGGGGTGGCCGGTGGCGCTGCGGGCCGTGACCAGGACGCCGGCGGTGCCCCGGGCGGGGAGCAGCGGTGTGAGCTGGTCGGCCGTCGCGTCGTCCAGCAGGAGCAGCAGGCGGCGGCCGTGCGCGGCGTACGCGGCGAGGGCGGTGTGCAGCAGGGCGGCGCGTTCGCCGTGGCCGGCGGGGATCAGGGCGGGTGGCAGGCCGAGGGTGCGCAGCAGGGTGTCGAGCGCCCGGGCGGGTTCGACGCGGTGGCGGTCCGAGGAGCCGTGCAGGCGGGTGGCGAGGATCCCGCCCGGGAAGTGGTCGGCGGTGTCCGGGGCGTGGCAGAGCCGCCGGGCCAGCTCGGTCTTTCCGGTACCGGCCGGGCCGGTGAGGGTGAGCGGCGGTGCGGTGGGCTCCGCCAGGGCGGCCCGGGCGGCGGCGAGCTCGCCGTCCCGGCCGGTGAAGTCCGGGTCGGGCCGGGTCCAGGACGGCGGCTCGACGGTGGCGGGGAGGCGCAGGGCGAAGCGTCTGCCTCCGACGTGGCCGTGGCACGGTACGCCCTCGCGTTCCCGGCCGGTCCGGGACCAGTCCGATGTGTCCATCCACGCCCCCAGCGGTCCGCTACGATCAGCCCAAATGTAGTGATTCATTGCCGACTTGACGCTATGTCAGATTCTCCGTCGGGCCCGTCGGCGGGATCCAGCGGCCGTCCCCCGACCAATACCCAGCTGAGATGAACGCACCCTCGAACACCCTTCATTTCCGCGAGGGCCATTCCTCCTGTCGTCCTGACATCAGGACCGCGGGCGGGCGGGTGCGCGATACTGGATCCCCACCCTGCCGCCCCTGCCGATGCGGAGTCGCGATGCCGCCCCTCGCCGAGCTGATCAGAGTCGACCGGTCCAGCCCGATCCCGCTCTACTTCCAGGTCGCCGAGCGGCTGGAGGCGCTGATCACCTCGGGCGAGCTGCCCGCCGGGGCGCGGCTGGACAACGAGGTCTCGCTGGCCGGGGAGCTGGGCCTGTCCCGGCCGACCATGCGGCAGGCGATCCAGCACCTGGTGGACAAGGGGCTGCTGGTCCGCAAGCGCGGGGTCGGCACCCAGGTGGTGCACACCCGGGTGCGCCGGCAGGTCGAGCTGACCAGCCTGCACGACGACCTGGTCCGCGACCACCGCAGACCGCGCACCGAGGTGCTGCGGCTGGCCCGGGTGGAGGCCGCCGAGGAGGTGGCGGCCGCGCTGCAGGTGGCCCCGGGTGCGCCGGTGTGGGAGCTGGAGCGGCTGCGCTTCGCGGACGGGGAGCCGCTGGCCCTGCTGCGCAACCACCTGCCGGTCGGCCTGTGCCCGCTGAGCGAGGAGACGCTGTCGCGCAGCGGGCTGTACGAGGAGTTGCGCGCGGCGGGGGTGCGGCTGGGCGCGGCCGAGCAGTCGATCGGCGCCCGGCGGGCGTCCGCGGCCGAGGCGCGGCTGCTGGGCGAGAGCCGGGGGGCGCCGCTGCTGACCATGCGGCGTACGGCGTACGACGTGCAGGGCCGTCCGGTGGAGCACGGGAGCCATCTGTACCGGCCCACGCTCTACTCGTTCGAGTGCACCCTGCTGGCTCGCTGACCGACTGTCACCAGTGCTGTCCCCGTTGCCCGTAGACGGGCGGCGGGTGCTCCGTGCGCAGTGCGAAATCGACGCAAAAGCGCCTCAATATGACCGGTCAGTATGTCTTGACATACTGACCTACCAATACCAATCTTGTGGCACTCGAGCGCCCCATCCGTAGCGCCGCCCGACCCTCGCGGCGCCGACGCACCATCAGGCCGACCACGCACCACCGCTGGACCACCGCCCGGACCACCGCTGGACCACCGCTGGAACCCTGACCGCCCGGGACCGTCCCGGCCCGACCGACCCACGTTCGAGCCATCCCCGGACGCCGCTCCGTCGAACCCTCCTTCACCGGCCCGCGCCCAGCCGCGCGCCGTATCCCACCCTCGGAGGCAGTGCCATGACCCACCCGCGGACCCCCGACGCCGACCGCTCCCCCACCCGCCGCAGGCGTACCCGTACCGGGCCGTTGCTCACCGCCGCGGCCGCGGCCGCCGTCCTGCTGCTGGCCGCCGCGTGCAGCGGGCCGGCCGGCGGGAGCAGTACCGCCTCCGGCAGCGCGCCCGCGCCGGTGCCCGCCTCCGGCTCCGGCCCGCTGCACGTCACCGTCATCACCCACGCCGGTCCGGGCGACGCGTTCTGGAGCGTGGTCAAGAACGGCGCGACCGACGCCGGCAAGCAGCTGGGCGTCCAGGTCGACTACGCCTCCGACCCCGATCCGGCGGGCCAGGCCAAGCTCATCGACAACGCCGTCGCCCAGCACGTCGGCGGCCTGGTGGTGTCGATGGCCAACCCGGACGCGCTGCAGACCGCCGTCAAGGCCGCCGTCGCGGCGGGGATCCCGGTGGTCACGGTCAACTCCGGTTCGGCCCGCAGCGTGGAGTTCGGCGCCGTCGGCCACGTCGGCCAGGAGGAGACGGTGGCCGGGCAGGGCGCCGGCGGGAAGCTGAAGGGCCAGGGGCTGCACAAGGTGCTCTGCGTCATCCACGAGGCCGGGAACATCGGCCTCACCCAGCGGTGCGACGGCGCGAAGCAGGGCTTCGGCTCCGACGTGGTCAACCTCCAGGTGGACGCCAACAACCCCACCGACACGCTCTCCCGGATCCGCGGCGCGCTCCAGGCCGACCCCGCCGTCGACGGGGTGCTCACCCTCAACGCGCAGGTCGCCGCGCAGGCCGTGGACGCGGTCAAGGCGGTCGGCTCCAAGGCCCAGGTGGCGACCTTCGACGTCAACCCGGACGTCCTGGCGGCCATCAAGGCCGGCACCGTCTCCTTCGCGGTCGACCAGCAGCAGTACCAGCAGGGATATCTGCCGGTCGTGATGCTGAAGCTGTACCACGACAACGGCAACACCCTCGGCGGCGGCCACCCGGTGCTCACCGGCCCGGCCTTCGTCGACAAGTCCAACGTCGACCAGGTGACCGCGTACGCGGCCCGGGGCACCCGGTGAGCCGGCCGCCCGAGGCGGCGGCCGCCGTGGCCGCCGCCCCGGCCGGCCCGCCGGGCGCCGCCGCGACCGGTCCGGGACGGCGGGTCGGGGCCGGGATGCTCCACCGCCTGGTGGTCCGGCCGGAGTTGGGCGCGGCGCTGGGCGCCCTGCTGGTGTTCGGGTTCTTCTCCACCATCACCGGGCAGTTCCTCAGCCCGCTCGGCGCGGCGACCTGGCTGGACGACTCGGCGACCCTCGGGATCGTGGCCGTCGCGGTCGCACTGCTCATGATCGGCGGCGAGTTCGACCTGTCGGCCGGGGTGATGACGGCCTCCACGGCGCTGGTCACCTCGCTGCTCGCGGTCCGGCTCGGCTGGAACGTCTGGGCCGCGCTGCTGGTCTCGCTGCTGCTCGCCCTCGCGGTCGGCGCCCTGAACGGCTGGCTGGTGATGCGCACCGGGCTGCCGAGCTTCATCGTCACGCTCGGCTCGTTCCTGGCACTGCAGGGCCTCAACCTCGGGGTGACCCGGGCCGTCACCGGCACCGTGCAGGTCAGCGGTATGCGGGCGACGGACGGCTACACCTCGGCCGGTTCACTGTTCGCCTCCACCATGGACCTGGGCGGGACCGTCTTCCCGACCTCGATCGTCTGGTGGCTCGGCGTCACGGCGGTCGCCTCGGTGGTGCTGGTCCGCACCCGCCTCGGCAACTGGATCTTCGCGGTCGGCGGTTCGGCGCCCAGCGCCCGCCAGGTCGGCGTCCCGGTGCAGCGCACCAAGATCCTGCTGTTCATGACCACCTCGGCCGCGGCCTGGCTGGTCGGCAGCATCAACCTGCTGCGGTACACCACCGTGCAGGCCAACCAGGGGGTGGGGCTGGAGTTCCAGTACATCATCGCCGCGGTGATCGGCGGCTGCCTGATGACCGGCGGCTTCGGCTCGGCGGCCGGGGCGGCGATCGGCGCGCTGATCTTCGGCATGGCCCGCCAGGGCATCGTCTTCGCCCGCTGGAACAGCGACTGGTTCATGCTCTTCCTCGGCCTGATGCTGATCTCGGCCGTGCTGGTCAACAACACCTTCCGCCGCCGCGCCGAACGGGCCCGCCGATGACCGGGGAGACTCCGATGAGCAGGCAGACGCCGATGACCGACGACCAGCCGGTGCCCGCGGAGAACCCGGTGTCCGCGCGGACGCCCCTGCTGGAGGCCAGATCCGTCGGCCGGACGTACGGCAGCGTCAGCGCCCTCGACGGGGTGAGCGTCGCCGTGAACGCCGGTCAGGTCACCTGCGTGCTGGGCGACAACGGGGCCGGCAAGTCCACCCTGATCAAGATCCTCTCCGGCGCGCACCAGCACACCAGCGGCGAACTGCTGCTGGACGGGCGGCCGGTCCGCTTCGGCTCGCCGCGCCAGGCGCTGGACCGCGGCATCGCCACGGTCTACCAGGACCTGGCCGTCGTCCCCCTGATGAGCGTCTGGCGCAACTTCTTCCTGGGCTCCGAGCCGGTGCGCCGGTACGGGCCGGTACGGCTGCTGGACCGGCGCACCGCGCGGGAGACCGCCCGCAGCGCGCTGGCCGAGATGGGCATCGAACTGGCCGACGTCGAACAGCCGGTCGGCACCCTGTCGGGCGGGCAGCGCCAGTGCGTGGCCATCGCCCGGGCGGTCCACTTCGGCGCCCGGGTGCTGATCCTGGACGAACCGACAGCCGCGCTCGGCGTCCGGCAGGCCGGGGTGGTGCTGCGCTACGTCGCCCAGGCCAGGGACCGGGGCCTGGGCGTCGTCCTGATCACCCACAACCCGCACCACGCCCACCCGGTCGGCGACCGGTTCCTGCTGCTCCAGCGGGGCCGCAGCCTGGGCTGCTTCGAGAAGGCCGACATCTCGCTCGCCGAGCTCACCCGGCAGATGGCCGGCGGCGCCGAACTCGACGCCCTCGCGCACGAGTTGCGCACCGACGCCGCAGACCCCGGCTGACCGCCGGGCCCGCCCGCCCGCTCCACCCGGCTCCCTCCGGTCCTCCCTGCACATCCCGACGAAAGGCCCACCCATGCGTGTCGGTCTCCTCGGTACAGGCCGCATCGGCCTCTTCCACGCCTCGACCCTCGCCCACCACCCGGCCGTCACCGAACTGCTGCTCGCCGACGCCGACCCGGCCCGCGCCCGGGACGCGGCCGCCCGGCTCACCGGCGGCGCCGCCCGCACCGGTGCCGCCGAGGTCACCGCGCTCGCCACCGTCGAGGCGGTGCTCGCCGCCCGCCCGGACGCGGTGGTCGTCGCCACCGCCACCGACGCCCACGCCGACCTGATCGTCCGGACCTCCCGCGCCGGGCTGCCGACGTACTGCGAGAAGCCGATCGCCGCCGACCTGGCGGGCACCATCCGGGCCCTGCGGGAGGTGGACCGCAACGGCACCGCGCTGCAGATGGGGTTCCAGCGCCGCTTTGACGCCGGTTACACCGCCGCCCGCGCCGCCTACCGCTCCGGCGAGCTCGGCTTCGTGCACACCCTGCGGACGGTGACCGCCGACCCGGCGCCCCCGCCGGCCGGCTACCTGCCCACCTCCGGCGGCCTCTACCGGGACTGCCTGGTGCACGACTTCGACGCCGTCCGCTGGGTGACCGGCCGGGAGATCCTCCAGGTGTACGCGACCGGCTCCAACCGCGGCGAGCCGTTCTTCTCCGACGCGGGCGACGTCGACACCGCCGCCGCGCTGCTCACCCTCGACGACGGCACCCTGGTCAGCTGCACCGGCACCCGATACAACGGCGCCGGGTACGACGTCCGGATGGAGGTCAGCGGCAGCCTGGGCCAGATCACCGCCGGCCTGGACGGGCGCACCCCGCTCACCTCGGCCGAACCCGCCGGGCCCGCCGCGCCCGAGCAGCCGTGGCCCGACTTCCTCAGCCGCTTCCACGACGCCTACCTCGCCGAACTCGACGTCTTCCTGGACGTCGCCCGCGGCCGCCGACCGAGCCCCTGCACCGGCCACGACGCGCTGGAGGCGCTGCTCGCCGCCGAGGCCTGCGAGCTGTCCCGGGCGCTCGGCTCGCCGGTCGCCGTCGACAGCGTCCGCTCGGCCGCGGCCCTGCGGGCCCTGCCCGCGCAGGAGGCCGCCCGATGACCGGACAGCCGACGGCCGGACAGCCGACGGCCGTGCAGCCGACGCCCGGGCAGCCGGCCCCCACTCGACTGCGCGCCCGGATCGCGGCCGCGCCGATCTCCTGGGGCGTGTGCGAGGTCCCCGGCTGGGGCCACCAGCTGTCCGCCGGGCGGGTCCTCGCCGAGATGGCCGGACTCGGCCTGGCCGCCACCGAGTTCGGCCCGGACGGCTTCCTGCCCGCCGACCCGCCCGAACGGGCCGCCACCCTGCGCTCGTACGGGCTGGCCGCGGTGGGCGGCTTCGTCCCGGTCGTCCTGCACGAGCCCGGACACGACCCGCTGCCTGCCGTGCGGACCGCGCTCCGCGCGCTGGCCGGCTGCGGCGCCCGCACCCTGGTGCTGGCCGCAGCCACCGGCCGGGACGGCTACGAGCAGCGGCCCGCCCTGGACGCCGCCGGCTGGCACACCCTGCTCGCCAACCTCGCCGGGATCGTCGCGCTGGCCGCCGCGGAGGGCGTCACCGCCGCCCTCCACCCGCACATCGGGACCATGGTCGAGCGCCCCGAGGAGGTCCGGCGCGTCCTGGACGGCGGTGACGCACCGCTCTGCCTGGACACCGGCCACCTGCTGGCCGGCGGTACCGACCCGGTCGACCTGGCCCGCCGCGCCGCCGACCGGATCGCCCACGTCCACCTCAAGGACGTCGACGCCGGGGCCGCCGCCCGGGTCAGGTCCGGCGAGGTCGGCTACGCCGCTGCCGTCGCCGCCGGGCTGTACCGGCCGCTCGGGCAGGGCGACGTGGACATCGCCGTGCTGGTCCCGCTCCTGGAGCGGTCCGGCTACCGCGGCTGGTACGTGATGGAGCAGGACACCGTGCTCACCGGCGAGCCCGCCCCCGGTACCGGCCCGGTCGCGGACGTCCGGACGGGCCTGGACTACCTGCTCGCCCTGGAACCCGAGGGGACACCGGCCGGATGAACCGCCCCCACGACCTGATCACGCTGGGCCGGGTCGGCGTCGACCTCTACCCCCAGCAGACCGGGGTGCCGCTCGCCGAGGTGGAGACCTTCGCCCGCTCGCTCGGCGGCACCGCGACCAACGTGGCCGTCGCCGCCGCCCGCCACGGCCTGCGCACGGCGGTCGCCACCGGCGTCGGCGACGACCGCTTCGCCCCGTACGTGCGCACCGCGCTGCGGCGCTTCGGCGTCGACGACAGCCAGGTGGTGACGGTGCCCGGCCGGCAGACCCCGGTGGTGTTCTGCGAGATCCACCCCCCGGACGACTTCCCGATCCTGTTCTACCGCTCGCCGATCGCCCCCGACCAGTGCCTGACCTGCGAGGACCTCGACCTCGCGGCCTTCGCCCGGGCCCGGATGATCTGGATCACCGGCGGCGGCCTGGCCGTCGAACCGTCCCGGACCACCACCCTGGAGGCGGCGGCGCTGCGCGCGCCCGACGCCGACACCGTGCTCGACCTGGACTGGCGGCCCTCGTTCTGGGCCCGGCCCGAGGACGCCAGGCACTGGTACGCGCGGGCGCTGGAGCTGTCCACCGTCGCCGTCGGGAACCTGGACGAGGCCAAGGTCGCCGTCGGAACCTGCGACCCCGACAAGGCCGCCGACCTGCTGCTGGCGCGCGGGGTCCGGCTGGCCGTCATCAAGCAGGGCCCGAACGGCGTGCTGGCCCGCACCCCCACCGAGGAGGTGGTGGTCGAGCCGGTCACCGTCCGGGTGGTCAACGGTCTCGGCGCGGGCGACGCCTTCGGCGGCGCGCTGGCCGCCGGGCTGCTCGCCGGCCGGCCGCTGCGGGAGGTGATCGAGACCGCCAACGCCGCCGGCGCGCTGGTAGCCGGGCGGCTCGCCTGCGCCGACGACATGCCCGAGCCGCACGAGGTGACCGAGCTGCTCTGGCGCAACGCCCGGCGCCACCCCGAGGACCCGCCGCTGTCCGTACCGCCGCGCGCCTTCACCCTGGCCGCCCACCGCCCCCGGGACGTGAGCCTGTGACCGCCGACCCCGGCCCGCTCGCCCTGGCCGCCCGCCACCGCCCCGACCTGGCCCGGCTGACGGAGCTCCGGGCGACCAACCCGGGCGCCGTCGCCGAGGCGCTGCTGCTACGCCCGCGCTTCGACCGGGCGGCGCTGGCCCGGCCGCTGTTCGTGCTGGCCGCCGACCATCCGGCGCGCGGGGCGCTGGCCGCCGGCGGCCACCCGACCGCGATGGGCGACCGCCACGAACTGCTCGGCCGCTGCGTCGAGGCGCTCGCCCGCCCGGGCGTGGACGGGTTCCTCGGCACCGCCGACCTGGTGGAGGACCTCGCCCTGCTCGGCGCGCTCGACGGCAAGCTGGTGCTCGGCTCGATGAACCGCGGCGGGCTGCCCGGCGCCGCCTTCGAGCTCGACGACCGCTTCACCGGCTACGACGCCCGCGGCATCGCCGAGGCGGGCCTGGACGGCGGCAAGCTGCTGCTGCGCCTGGACCCCGGCGACCACGGCACCGCCGCCACCCTGGAGAGCGCGGCGCACGCCGTCGACCAGCTGAACGAGCGCGGGCTGATCGCCATGGTCGAGCCGTTCAGCTCCCGCCGGGAGGGCGACCGGGTGGTCAACCGGCTCACCGCGGACGACCAGATGTGGGCCAACAACATCGCCCAGGGCCTCGGCCGCACCACCGCCCACACCTGGCTCAAGGTGCCGGTGGTCGAGGACATGGAGCGGATGATGGCCTCGACCACCCTGCCCGCGATGCTGCTCGGCGGCGAGGGCGGCGGCGACCGCGACGCGCTGTTCGCATCGTGGCGACGGGCCCTGCGGATCCCCCAGATCCGCGGTCTGATGATCGGCCGCACCCTGCTCTACCCGCCGGACGGCGACGTCGCGGGCGCCATCGACACCGCCGTCTCGCTGCTGGAGCGCTGACCGGCACCCACCCCGCCACTCCCGACACCCCCGACACCCCCGAGGAGACCCCGTGCCCGCGGACCCGCCCGGCCCCGCCCCCGTACGGCTGCACCTGCCCGACGGGTCCGCCGCCCGCGACGGCTACCGCTGCCGGATCGACCCGGCGACGGCCGGCTGGACCTACACCTCGCTGCGGATCCTCGACCTGGCGCCCGGCGCCTCCCGGACCTTCGACACCGGGGACAGCGAGTGGATCGTGCTGCCGCTGTCCGGCTCGGCCCACGTCACCTGCGACGGCCGGACGCTGGAGCTGCACGGGCGGCCCGACGTGTTCTCCGCGGTCAGCGACTTCGCCTACCTGCCGCGCGACGGCCGGGCCACCGTCGCCAGTGCGGCCGGTGGACGGTTCGCCCTCACCGGGGCCCGGTGCGAGCGGCGGCTGGCCTTCCGTCACGGACCGGCCGACCGGGTCCCGGTGGAGATCCGCGGCGCCGGGAGCAGCACCCGGCAGGTCAACAACTTCGCCGGGGTGGACGCCTTCGCCACCGACCGGCTGATCGCGGTCGAGGTGCTCACCCCGGCCGGGAACTGGTCCTCGTACCCGCCGCACCGGCACGACCGGGAACGCCCGGGCGAGGAGAGCCGGTTGGAGGAGATCTACTGGTTCACCATCGCCGACTCCCCCGCCGGTGCGCCCGGCACCGGCTACCACCGGGTCTACCCGTCCGGGGAGCGCACCCGTTCGGAGGTGCTCGCCGAGGTCCGCACCGGCGACGCGGTCCTGGTCCCCGACGGCTACCACGGGCCGTCGATGGCGGCCCCCGGCTACGACATGTACTACCTCAACGCGATGGCCGGTCCCGGCGCCGCCCGGGCCTGGCTGATCTGCGACGACCCGGCGCACGCCTGGGTCCGGCGGACCTGGCCCGGACAGGCCCCGGACCCGCGGCTGCCGATGTGCACCGCACCCGCACCCGCACCCGCACCCGCACCCGCACCGACGGAAGGCCCCGAGCGATGACCGCCGCCAGTCCCGAGGCACCCGAGCCGCCCGCGGCGCCCGGCGCCACCGTCCGGCTGACCACCGCCCAGGCGCTGGTGCGCTTCCTCGCCCACCAGTTCACCGAACGCGACGGCCACCGGCAGCGGCTGATCGCGGCCTGCTGGGGCATCTTCGGCCACGGCAACGTGGCGGGCCTCGGGCAGGCGCTGCGGCAGGCCGGGCAGGACGGCCCGGACGGCATGCCGTTCCTGCAGGGCCGCAACGAGCAGGCGATGGTGCACGCCGCCGTCGGTTTCGCCCGCCAGCGCGGCCGGGCCGCCACCCACGCCGTCACCACCTCGATCGGGCCCGGCGCGACCAACCTGGTCACCGGCGCCGCCCTGGCCACCGTCAACCGGCTGCCGGTCCTGCTGCTGCCCGGCGACGTCTTCGCGACCCGCCCCGCGGACCCGGTGCTGCAGCAGCTGGAGTCGCCGTCCTCGGGCGATCTGACGGTCAATGACGCGCTGCGTCCGGTGTCCCGTTACTTCGACCGGATCTGGCGGCCGGAGATGCTGATCGACGCGGCGCTGCACGCCGTACGGGTGCTGACCGACCCGGTGGACACGGGCGCGGTGACGCTCGCCGTCCCGCAGGACGTCCAGGCCGAGGCGTACGACTGGCCGGCCGAGTTCTTCGCCGACCGGGTCTGGCGGCCGCGCCGGCCGCAGCCGGACGCCGGGGAGCTGGCCCGTGCCGCCGAGCTGATCAGGGGTGCCCGCCGGCCGCTGCTGGTGGCGGGCGGCGGTGTCCACCACAGCGGGGCCGAGCGGGCGCTGGCCGCGCTGGTCGAGGCGACCGGACTGCCGGTCGCCGAGACGCAGGCCGGCAAGGGCTCGCTGCCCTGGGACCACCCCGCGCAGCTCGGTGCGGTCGGCCACACCGGCACCACCGCGGCCAACGACGCCGCCGGGCGGGCCGACCTGGTGATCGGTGTCGGCACCCGCTGGACCGACTTCAGCACCGCGTCCGCCACCCTGTTCGGCGCGCCGGGCGTGCGCTTCGTCAACCTCAACATCGCCGCACCGGACGCCCACAAGCTGGCCGGCGAGCCGCTGGTGGCCGACGCCCGCAGCGGGTTGGAACAGCTGACCGCACAGCTGGCCGGCCACCGGGTCGACCGGGAGCACCGGGAGCTGTGCGCGGCCTCGGCGCGGGCCTGGCAGCGCCTGGTCGACCGGGCGTACCACGCCCCGGACCCGGCGGCCCGGCCCACCCAGACCCAGCTGCTCGGCGTGCTCCAGGAGACCCTCGGCGAACGCGACGTGCTGGTCAACGCGGCCGGTTCGCTCCCCGGTGACCTGCACCGGCTGTGGCGGGCCCGCGATCCGCGGCAGTACCACGTCGAGTACGGCTACTCCTGCATGGGGTACGAGATCCCGGCGGCGCTCGGTGTCCGGCTGGCGGACCCCGACCGGGAGGTGTTCGCGCTGGTCGGCGACGGCACGTACCTGATGATGCCGACGGAGCTGGTCACCGCCGTCCAGGAGCACATCAAGATCATCCCGGTGCTGGTGCAGAACCACGGCTACGCCTCGATCGGCGCTCTCTCCGAGGCGGTCGGCGCGGAGCGCTACGGCACGGCGTACCGCTACCGGGCCCCGGACGGCGGCTACACCGGCGACCCGCTGCCGGTCGACCTGGCGGCCAACATGGCCAGCCTCGGCCTGGACGTCCTGCGGGCCGACACGGTCGAACAGCTCCGCGCCGCCCTGCGGGCCGCGCGTGCCGCCGACCGTCCCACCGCGGTGTACGTCGAGACCGCGCCGGCCGCCGCCCCGGCGCCCGACGGCGCCCCGGCCTGGTGGGAGGTCCCGGTCGCGGAGGTCTCCACCCTCGAGTCCACCGCGCAGGCCCGCCGGGCCTACGACGACGGGAAGCGGCGGCAGCGGCGGCACCTGTGACCCCGCCCGCCGGGGGGCGGGCGGGGTCACAGGTGGCGTGGGGCGGGGTCAGGGGTTGAGCGTCCACTTCTGGTTGCCGCCGCCGGTGCAGGTCCAGATCTGGGTGGGGGTCGAGTCGGCGGGGTTGTTGCCGGTGACGTCCAGGCACTTGTCGGCGGGCACGTTGACCACGTCGTGGCTGGTCGCGTTGTACGACCAGCGCTGGGCGCCGGTGCCGTTGCAGTCCCACAGCTGCACCTTGGTGCCGTCGGCGGTGTTGCCGCCCGAGACGTCCAGGCACTTGCCGAGCGCCCGGATGGTGCCGTCCCCGCCGACCGTCCAGCGCTGGGCGGGGGTGCCGTTGCAGGTGTAGAGCTGGACCGGGGTGCCGTTGGCGGTGTTGGCGGCGGCCACGTCCAGGCACTTGCCGGCCAGGCCGGTGAGGGAGCCGCCGGCCGGTGCGGTGGAGCCGGTGGTCACCCGGACGTAGTCCACCACCAGTTGCTGCGGGAAGGCGGTGGAGCCGTCCGGGTCGCCGGGCCAGTAGCCGCCGACGGCCAGGTTGAGGATGATGAAGAACGGCTTGTTGAACACCCAGCTGCGGCCGCCGAGATCGGCCGGGGTGCGGCGCTGGTAGACGTTGCCGTCGACCGACCAGCTGATCGAGTCGGGGGCCCAGTCGACCGCGAAGGTGTGGAACGCGTCGGCGAACGCCTGGCCGGCGGGGAGGTTGTAGCCCGCGCCGATGCCGCCGCTGCCGGAGTACCCGGGTCCGTGGATGGTGCCGTGCACGGCGCCGGGCTCGAAGCCGACGTTCTCCATCACGTCGATCTCGCCGCTGTTCGGCCAGCCCACCTGGCCGATGTCGTCGCCCAGCATCCAGAACGCGGGCCACATGCCCTGTCCGCGCGGGATCTTCATCCGGGTCTCGACGTGCCCGTAGGCCTGGGCGAACCGGCCCGAGGTGTTCAGCCGCGCCGAGGTGTACTGGCAGCTGCCGTACCAGCACTGGTAGTTGGCCGGATTCTCGCGGCGGGCGGTGATCACCAGGTGGCCCTGACCGTCCAGCGCGGCGTTGGCGTTGCCCGCGGTGTAGTACTGGCGCTCGTGGTTGTTGACGTTGTCCCCGGTCTCGGTCTGCCACCGGCCGGAGTCGACGCCGGCCCCGGCCGGGCCGTCGAAGTTGTCCTCGAAGTTCACTGCTTGAACAGGGAGCGGCGCCGCCGACACCGGCGCCGGGGCCCAGCTGAGGGCGGCGAGCAGAGCCAGGACCACCCCGAGAGTGGCCGCGAGCGAGTGTCGATGTATCGATGAAGGCATGCGAAGACCGCCTTGAATGCGGGTTGGTGGGTGTCGGCCCGCCCGTGGCGTCGACCGAATGGGGGCACCCCGGCCAAAGGCCCGCCGGCCGGGTGGATGGGTGGCCCGGCCGGGACCTTTCTTCACGAAGTGAACTCTCCTGACGAAACCCTGTCAATGACTTGGACACACCGGCCCGTTCGGCGCGGCGCCCGACGGTCCGTCAGCGGCCGTCAGGGTCCCTCAGGGCGCGCCCCCGCACCGCGGCGGCCCTCGACGGCCCGGGAGTCTCGACCTGGTCGTCGCGGCCGGTGAAGGCGGTGGAGGAGGCCGGCAGCCCGGACAGTGCGGCGGCGATCTCGGCGGGCAGCTGCACGGTGAGGTTCCGGCCCTGCACCACGGTGTTGAGGAAGATCCCGCCGGAGACCGTGTTGGCGACCGTCGCGCCGCCGGTGGGGTGGGGGCCGGCCGGGGCGGTCACCGGCCCTCCGTCGGGGTGCGGTCCTCCGTCGGGGTGCGGTCCTCCGGGGCCGGCGACGGGTTCGGGATCCCGCCGGGGCGCGGGTCGCGGGGCGCGGCGCCGAAGGAGGGTACGGCGATGACGCCCGCCTGCACCACGTGCCCGAGCTGGGACCCGCCGCTGATGGTATTGTACACCGCGCCCGCCACCGCGTCGGCCTGGTCGAGCCGGCGCAGCCGGTCGGAGACGGGCAGCCGGGCAGCGAGTCGCCGCAGTTCCTCGGCGAAGCCGGGGTCGCGTTCGGTGGCGTCGGCCAGCGAGTCCGCCAGCCGCCTCCGGGTGCGCTCCGACAGCTGCGGGTCGGGCGCCGAGGCCTCTTCGCGGGCCCGCTCCAGTGCCGGATCCGACCCGAGCCCGCGCGCGACCGCCTCGTACAACCGGCTTGTCCCGGCGGCGAGTTCCGGGTCCTGCTCGGTGTCGGCCGGCTCTTCCGCCCGCCCGTCGGCCGAACCGGCCTGGCGGACCAGCCAGGCGAACACGTACTCCACCGCGATCTGAACACCCGACACGACAGCTCCCCCTATGGTCTCCCCGACGTCGCCCTGTCCTATCGAAGCTCCGGGCGAACTGCCAAATCGGCGGCATCAATGGGCGGTGTCAGGGGGACGGTGGTTGCCGCAGCCCCTGGAGCAGCAGGTCGATCAGGCGGCGGGGGTCGTAGCGCGGGTCGCTGTCGCGGCCGATGCAGAGGTTGCCGATGCCGCGCATCAGCTCGTAGGCGTGTGTGCCGGGCCTGATCTCGCCGGCGTCGACGGCGGCGGCGAGCAGGTCGGAGCAGACGGGCACCAGGCGGTCGAGGAAGTAGGAGTGCAGCGCGTCGAAGCCGCTGTCCGCCTGCATGGTGTTGGCGAGGCCGTGTTTGGTGACCAGGAAGTCGACGAACAGGTCGACCCACTGGCGGAGCGCGGCGAGCGGGGAGGCATCGGCGGCGAGCAGGGTCGGTCCGGCCTCGGCGCAGGCCTCGACCTGGTGGCGGTAGACCGCGACGACGAGGTCCGCCCTGGCGGGGAAGTGGCGGTAGATCGTCCCGACGCCGACGCCGGCCCTGGCCGCGATCGCGCGGATCGGCGCGTCGATGCCGGAGGTGGCGAACACCTCGGCGGCCGCGGCGAGGAGCGCCTGCTGGTTGCGCTGCGCGTCGGCCCGCTTGCTGCGGCTCGACCCCTGCGCCGACTGACCTTCGATGGACACCGCGTTCTCCGTCCGGACGGTGATTGACTAAACGGAACGCCGTTCCGTATCGTATCTGGAACAAGGTTCCGCTTTGAGCTTAGCCGAAGCGCGCCCTCCCGTCCGCCTCACCCCGCCGCCGGCCGGTCACTACCGGCACCGCTGCCGCGGGAACGGAAAGGCTCTCCCATGACTTCACCGGCCCAGATGGCTGACACCGTCGGCACCCCCACCTCCACCCCCGTCCTGTCGGTCGACCCGGTCGTCCTGCCGGTACCCGGCCGACCCGTCGACCTGCACCTGCGCGTCACCGCTCCGGTGACCGGGAGCGGACTGCCGGTCATCCTCCTCTCGCACGGCCAGGGGCCCTCCAACCACCTCTCCTCCTCCAACGGCTACGCCCCGCTCGCCAACTACTGGGCGGCGCACGGCTTCACCGTCGTCCAGCCGACCCACCTGAGCTCGCGGACGCTGCACCTGGACCCCGCCACCCCCGGGGCGCCGCTGTACTGGCGGTCGCGGGCCGAGGACATGACGCACATCCTCGACCGCCTCGACCTGATCGAGGCCGCCGTCCCCCAGCTCCGCGGACGCCTGGACCACGGCAAGGTGGCCGTGGCCGGGCACTCGATGGGCGGGCACACCGCGAGCCTGCTGCTGGGCGCCCGGCTCACCGACCCCGACACCGGCACCGAGGTCGACCTGTCCGAGCCCCGGATCACCGCGGGCCTGCTGCTCGCCGCACCGGGCCGAGGGGGTGATGCACTCACCGGGCCCATCGCCGAGAACTACCCCTTCTTCCTGACCACGGACTTCTCCCGGATGACCACACCCACCCTGGTGGTGGCCGGTGACAACGACCACTCCCCCCACATGACCGTGGCCGGCCCGGCCTGGCACACCGACCCGTACGTCCTGTCCCCGGGCCCCAAGTCCCTGCTCACGCTGTTCGGCGCGGAGCACGGTCTCGGCGGGATCTCCGGGTACGACGTCGCCGAGACCACGGACGAGAACCCCGAGCGGGTCGAGGCGGTCCAGCGGCTCACCACCGCCTACCTCCGCAGCGTGCTCTTCCCCGGGGACGGGACCTGGCACGCGGCGGTCGAGCAGCTCGCCGCCGGACCCGACCCGCTCGGACGGGTCGAGTCCAAGTGACCCCGCACGGCCGTCACGGCGGAACACCGCCACGCGGTAGCGCGGTTCGAGCCGCACCGCGGTGCGGATCGGCTCCCGCGCGCTCGGCGCGCTGAGCTCCGCCCGGGCGCCCCGGCCACCACCGGGGCGCCCGGACGCGGGGTCACAGCCAGTGCGCCCAGCCGAAGGTCAGCAGGTGGCTGCGGCGCACCAGGTCCCTGCCTCGGACACCACGTCCGAAGGTGACGGCCAGCACCGCGGCGGCGGCCACCAGGCCGAGACCAAGATGGGCGGAGCGAGCACGCCGGGGGCCCCTGGACTGCCTCACCGGCCCTGCCGGTGGTCCGCCACGACCTCTCCGATCACGTGCCGTGCGGTGGCCGCCATCGCCGGGTTGGTGGTCCGGTAGTACGAGGCCTCCATCAGGGCGATCGACAGCGCCCAGGCGCGGCCGCGGGACCAGACGGCGTCGTCGTCACCGACCTTCGCGCGGAAGCCTGCTCTGGCGGCGGCGGGCAGCAGGTACCAGGCGGCGATCAGGTCGACCGCGGGGTCGCCGGTCCCCGCGCAGCCGAAGTCGATGACGGCGCCGAGCCGTCCGTCGACCAGCAGCACGTTGCCCGGCTGCAGGTCCGCGTGGATCCAGCCGGCCGGGCCGGGGTGCCCGGCGGTCCGCAGCGACGTCTCCCAGACCTCGGCCGCGGCGTCGGCGTCCTCGGCGTCCTCGGTGTCACCGGTGGCGCGCAGCGCGGCCAGGGCGGAGCGGGTCGCGGTGTCGCGGGCGGCCAGCGGCTCGCTGCGGTACGAGGCCGGGCCGTCGGCGGGGTCGATCCGGCGCAGGGCGTGCAGCAGGTCCGCCAGGTCCCCGGCCAGCCGGGCGGGGTCGGGGAGCCCGCCTGCGCCGACGGCCGGGGTCTCGCCGTCGAGCCAGCGGTACACCGACCAGGGCCAGGGGTAGCCGAAGGCGGGCGTCCCGAGGCCGAGCGGGACGGGGACGGCGACGGGCAGTTCGGGCGCGAGCCGGGGCAGCCAGTGGTGTTCCCGGGCGACGTCGGCGGCGGCGCCCGCGATCCGGGGCAGCCGCACCACCAGGTCCTCGCCGAGCCGGTACATCGCGTTGGAGGTTCCGGCCGGCCGGACCGGCTCGAGCGGGTGGTGCGCCCACTGCGGGAACTGGGCGGCGAGCAGGCGCCGTACCAGGGTGCGGCCGGTCTCGGCCTCGTCGGCGTGCATCCTGCCGGTGCTCATGACTGCTCTCCTGGCTACTCTCCTGGCTACTTCTCCCGGGCCGGTGTACGGGCGGCCGGCCCGCGGCCCGGGCGACACACCGTCACCGCGTCGCGGGCCGACCACGAAGCAAAACGCCTCCCGGCGCCCGCGGTCAACCGGTTTCCGGGCCACCCGCGTCCCCTCCGGCCGGGCGCCGCCGTACCGGTCAGCGCGGTTCCTGGACGGGCCGTCCGGGTGCCGCCGGGTCGGGCGTGTCGCCGGGCGCCCGCCGCGGCGGGCCGCCGCCCATCGCCCGGAGCATCCGCGCGCCGCCGGTCCGGAAGAAGCGGACCACCAGGACCAGGGCGAGCAGCAGGAAGACGATGTTCAGCCAGGTCGTGTAGTTCCAGGAGACGCCGTCGGCGGGGACCTGGGCGTCGGCCTGGTCCGGGATCAGGCCGAGTCCACCGAAGACCAGTTCGACGGCGTACCCGGCGAGCACCATGGCGGTGTAGAAGGTGGAGAGGATGAACAGGGCCATCCGGGGGCCGTAGTACTTCCGGTAGATGTTCAGGATGGGCAGGATCAGCAGGTCGGCGAAGAGGAACGCGACGACCCCGCCGAAGCTGATGCCGCCCTTCCACAGCACCACGGCGAGCGGCACGTTGCCGATCGAGCAGACGAACGAGGCGATCGCGACGACCGGCCCGATCAGCGGGCCCCAGATCTTGGCGGCCACCGGGTGCCCGCTGAAGAAGAACGCCTGCCAGAAGCTGTCCGGGACCCAGGCCGCGACCGCCCCGGCGATCAGCAGCCCGACGGCCAGGTCCCGGATGATCGCGGCCCACTCCATCACGAACACGTGCGACACCGCGGTGAACCCCTCGGCGGAGCACAGCCGCCGGGCGAAGCCGCCCGGGCGCCGGACGGTCATGTCCATCGCCGCGTGCCCCTCCATCGAGCCGGCCAGCCCGCGGTCGGCCTGCCGCCGCGCCTGCGCGAGCAGCCGCTCCCGCAGGAACAGCCGGAACAGCACGGCCAGCACGACGATCATCAGCGGGCCGCCGGTGAACTCGGCGGCAGTGAACTGCCAGCCCATCAGCAGAGCCAGGATCACGCCGAGTTCGATCACCAGGTTGGTGGAGGCGATCTCGAACGCCATCGCCGCGGTGAAGTCCGCGCCCTTGCGGAACAGCGACCGGGCGAGCGCCACCGCCGCGTACGAGCAGGAGGAGGAGGCCGCGCCCAGCCCGGTCGCCACCGCCAGGGTCCGGGGGCGGGCGTCACCGAGCAGCCGGACCACGGTGGAGTGGCGGACCACCGCCTGCACCACCGCGGACAGCGCGAAGCCCAGGATGAGGGCCCAGGTGATCTCCCAGGTCATCGAACCGGTGATCTTCAGTGCGTGCAGCACGGCGCCCATGGGTGCGGCGTCCTCTCCTGGTACGAGCGGTGGGGTGTCGGATCCGTTCCCCGGCACCGGCGCCCGAGACGGGGCCGCCCGGCTGAAACCTGCCCGAGCCAGGTCATCGGTCGGTGCGGCCGTCCTGCCGTTCCCGGGGGCGTGGGCTTTCGGCCATCGGATCCCGGACGCCCTCGAACCGTCCCGCAGTGACGGGTACGGTGTCGGGGCGGCACCTCGGACACGCCGTCAGGTTCCGTACGCTCCAACCGTTCGCCACCCTCGCCGATGGAGCTGACAGCATGCGCGACAGAACGCCGTCCGGCCGCGGGCCCGCCGCCGCTACCGCCCCGGCCCGCCCGGCGGGCGTCCGGGTGAGCCGGGCTGCCGGGACGACCGGTGCGGGTGTCGCGGTCGAGCGGCTCGGTGGCCGCTGGCGGGTGAGCCGGCCCTGGCACCCCGGGCTGCGGCCGTATCTGCGCGGCTATGCCGGGTACTGGGAGGCCGGGTCCTCGCCGTACCGGGTGCGGGTGGTCCCGACCGGGCGGGCCGTCGTGGTGATCAACCTGGCGGAGCCCTTCACCCAGGTCAGCCGGCTGGGCGTTCCCGGTCCCGGCAGCGGGCGGATCGGCTCGCTGGTGGTCGGCCTGGAGGACCGGCCGGCGCTGTGCGAGCACCCGGGCGGGCAGGAGGCGATCCGGCTGGAGCTGACGCCGTTGGGCGCCTACCGGCTGTTCGCCGTCCCGATGCGGGCCCTGACCAACCATGCGGTCGAGCTGTCGGACGTGCTGGGTCCGGGGGCCGGGGAACTGGTCGAGCGGCTGGCGGCCACCCGGGACTGGGCGGCCAGGTTCGACCTGCTGGACGCCGTCCTGCTGGCCCGGCTCGGGCACGGCCCGGCGCCCGCCCCCGAGGTGGGCCGGGCCTGGCAGTTGCTGGCCGGCTCCGGTGGGACCGTCCAGATCGCCAGGGTCGCCGAGGAGGTCGGGTGGAGCCAGGGGCACCTGATCCGCCGGTTCACCGATCAGGTCGGCCTGACGCCCAAGGCGTCCGCGCGGGTGCTGCGTTTCCACCGCGCGGTCGCCCTGCTGGCGCGCGGGGACGCCGGCCCGGCCGCCGTGGCGGCGGCCTGCGGCTACTACGACCAGGCGCACCTGAACCGGGAGTTCCGCGCGCTGGCCGACGCCACCCCCGGACAGCTGGTGGCCGCCCGCCGGGTGGAGGGCGCGCTCGCCCAGTAGGGCGGGGCGCAAATTTGTCCAAGCCCGCCCCGGCGGACGCTGGCTAGCCTCCTGGAGGCCCGGGCGCGCGCTCACGCCGCGCGCGTCCGGGCCCGCCGCGCACCCGGTCGTCGGGCGGACAGCGACGGCGGCAGCGTTCGGAGCGTCCGATCCGCCCGTGCGCCCGACGGCGCGCAGCACGGGCCAGGGGGGAAACCGTGGCACTGGAACTACCGCCGGAACTCGGGTCCGTACTCGGCCTGCTCGGGCTGGAGTGGCCCCAGGTGAACGAGGACGACGTGGTCAGGCTCGCGGACGAGCTCAGGAAGCTCGCCTCTACCCTCGACTCCGTCCAGATGGACGCCGACAGGGCGCTCACCGCACTGCAGGGGGCGTACCACGGCGCGTCCGCGGACCGGCTGGCCGAGATGTGGGGCACCGTGTCGACGTACTCGCGCCTGGTGGTCGACGGCTGTGGGGCCGCCGCGACGGCGCTCAATGCGGCGGCGCTGGTCGTGGAGGGCTGCAAGGCCGCGACGCTCGTCCAACTGGTGACCACGCAGGGTGAGTTGGCGGTGGCGTCGGCAACCGGGCCGTGGGGCACGGCGGCCATCGTCGCGGCCGCCAGGCAGATCGCCTCCACCATCCTGGAGGAGGCGGTGTCCGCGCTGGGCCAGGCGCTGGCGCAGCCGGTGGGCGATCTGGTGGAGGCCGTGGTGGGCGGCCTGACGGGCGGCGGCGGGTCGGGTTCGTCGCAGGGCAGCGGGTTCGGGGTGGACCTGGAGCAGTTGGCCTCCTGCGCGCTGCACCTGCGGCGGCACGCGGACGGGATCGACGCCCACGGTGGCTCGTTCCGGCGGATCATCGAGGGGCTGGACGTGGGCCGGCCCGGCGACGCCCTGGGCCGGTTGCTGCTCGCCGCCGTCGAGCAGATCGCCACCACCGTCGGTACGGAGGTGCTGAAGCGGCTGCTCGGCGCGTTCCGGGGCACCGCCGACCGGATGGACCAGGTGGCGCGCAATCTCACCGAGAACGAGGACGCGCACAGCCGTGAGATGCAGGGCATCCTCACTTCGCCGACCGCCTCGTCCGGGTCGGGTCTGCTGAAGCTGGCGGGCGGGGTCACCGGCGGGGGCGGCGCGCACCGCGTGGGCCACCGTGCGGACGACGGGCCGGACCTGGTGGCCGCCGGCGGCGGGGCGGGCGGCGGCGGGTTCCTCGCCGGTGTGGCCCGCGCGTCCGGTGCGGCCGATGCCCCGACCGCGCGCGGCCCGCGGGCCGGCCGGTCCTCCGGGCCTTTCGTGCCGGACCAGCGCACCGCGCAGAGCGACCGCGGTACGGCCGCCACCGCGGCGCAGCCGAAGCCGGCGCCGGCCGCCGAGCCGCACCCCGGAGCCTTCGGCCACCAGGGCGGCCAGGGTGGCCAGGGCGGTGGCCAGGGCGCGACCCGGGCCGGGGCCGGCCACCTCGGCGGCCATCCCGCGCCGGAACCGGCCGTCCCCGGCCGCGCGCCGCTCGCGCCGCCGGCCGGTGCGCCCGATCCGGGGGCGTACGGCCGGCCCGGCCTCGGGCGTCACCAGGGCCCGGAGCCGGCCCAGCCGGCCGGCGGCCCGGTCCGGGAGGGCGTGGCGCAGCCGCAGGGCCACCGCCCGGACGGGCCCGCCGGGCCGCCCGAGGAGGAGGCCGAGGGGGCGTACGGCCGCGGGGAACCGGCGCCGGCCAGGTGGGAGGGCGGTCCGTACGGCGGGTGATGAGCGGGTGATGAGCCGTACGGGGGTGGGTGGTGGCCCCCCGTACGGCTCGCACGTCTGCCTCCGGACATTCGGACATAGCGTCACATAGGGTGCGCCTGCGGGCGTCGGACCGGTGCCCGCCCGGATGTGACGTCGAGCCGATCGAAGCATTCCGTCCAGGGCACGCACATCCGGTCAGGACACTGTTTCCGTCGTCCAGGAGGACGTGCATCGTGCAGAAACTCACCCGTCTCGGTGTCGCCGTCGCGACCGCGCTCGCAGCCGCCGCCGTGTCCGCCCCCGCCGTGTCGGCCTCCCCGGCCGCCCCCGCGGACCACGGGCACGCCCACGGCCACGAACAGGGCCAGGGCGGCCGCCACGCGGTGTTCGCGCAGACCGACAACACCGCGGGCAACCAGGTCGTCGCCTACCACCGGGGCGAGGACGGCCGCCTGACGCAGGCCGGGGTCTACGACACCGGCGGCCTCGGCGGGGTGCTGGACGGCGCGGTCGCCGACCACCTCGCCTCGCAGGGATCGCTCACCTACGACCCCGGGCACGCCCTGCTGTACGCCGTGAACGCGGGCAGCGACACCGTGACCGTCTTCGCCGTCGACGGTGACCGCCTGGAGCGCCGCCAGGTCGTCCCCTCCGGCGGCCGGTTCCCGGTCAGCGTCGCCGTGCACGGGGACGTGGTCTACGTACTGAACGCCCTGGACGGCGGCTCCGTCCAGGGCTTCACCGTAGAACACGGTCACCTGGAGCAGCACGCCGACTGGAACCGCTGCCTGGGCCTCGACCCCGACGCCACACCGCAGTTCGTCAACACCCCCGGCCAGGTCGGTTTCACCGGCGACGGCTCCAAGCTGGTCGTCACCACCAAGGCCAACGGCAACAGCATCGACGTCTTCGACCTCGAGCACTCCGGCGCACCCGCCCGGCATCCCGTGGTCACCGTCCAGCCCGGCGCGGTGCCGTTCGGCTTCGTCACCAACGGCGCCAACGGGCTGCTCCTCACCCAGGCCGGCCCGAACGCGGTCGCCACCGTCCACATCCACGACGACGGCACGGTGATGCAGACCGCCGCCGCGCCCACCGGCCAGATCGCCACCTGCTGGATCACCGCCGCCGGCGACTTCCGGTACGCCTCCAACGCCGGCAGCGCCTCCGTCAGCGGGTACCGGCTCAACCCGGACGGCTCGCTCACCGCCCTCGGCAACACCACCACCGACCCCGGCACCGTCGACTCCGCCGCCTCCCGGGACGGCCGCTACCTCTACGTGCAGACCGGGATCAACGGCATCCTCGACGAGTTCCGGGTCAACGGCGACGGCTCGCTGACCGCCCTCGGCTCGCACGTGGTCCCCGGTGCCGTCGGCGGCGAGGGCATCGTCGCCTTCTGAGCCACCGTCCGCCCGGGCCGGGACACCGTCCGGGCCCGGGCGGTCCGCCCACCGTCCCCGGTGTCAGTGGCGTCCGGTCCACTTCTCGCAGACCGACAACTACCCCGGGGGCTGCCATGGGCGTGCTGACCGACTACTTCCGCGCGACCGGCGCCGCCGCGGTCGTCCGTGCCCTGGCCCGGGCGGACGGCGGATCACCGGCCGTCGGGCCGCGCCCGGCGTTCGACGGCCTCGAGGCCAAGGGGATCGATCCGGTGGTGGTCCTGGGGCAGTTGGTCGCCGCCGTCCGCCGGGTGCCGTGGGAGGCCGGTCTGGTCCGGGAGCAGCCGGTCTGGCCGACGACCGCGCCGCCCGGCCCGGACGGCCCCGAGGGCGAGGAGGACGACCCCTGGGTGACGGGCCCCTGGGTGATGCAGCTCGACGACGCGGTGCGGGACTCCCTGGCGGCGCTGCCCGACGCGGAGATCCCCGCAGTCGTCGCCCGCTGGGCGCTCGCCGAGGAGTTGCAGCCCGCGAGCGCGGAGGAGGTCCGGCCCGTGGCCGAGGAGCTGATCCGGCTCGCCCGGCGGGCGCGCGGGGCCGATGAGCGGCTCTACTGCTGGATCTGCGTGTAGCGCGCGGCCGGCCCGGGCGCCGGGGATTCCGGAGCCCGCGGTGTGCCGGGGCGTGGCCGGGGCAGACGCGGGGCAGCGCCGGGCGGTCCCGCCCGGCGGTGAGCCCGGGGAGGCTGTCATGACCGGCCAGCTACCGTCGACCGTCGGCTCCGGGGCCGACGCGCCGATCCGTACCGATGTACCGGCCCGGCTGGACCGCCTGCCGTGGTCCCGCTGGCACTGGCGGATCGTGATCGGCCTGGGCACGGTGTGGATCCTCGACGGCCTGGAGGTGACCGTCGTCGGCAACATCGCCGCCCGGCTGGCCGAGTCCGGCAGCGGGATCACCATCAGCACCGCCCAGGTCACCACCGTCGCCGCGGCCGTCTACGTGGCGGGTGCCTGCAGCGGCGCGCTGTTCTTCGGCTGGCTGACCGACCGGCTCGGCCGGAAGCGGCTCTTCATGATCACGTTGGCCGTCTACCTGGCGGCGACGGCCGTGACGGCGTTCTCCTGGTCGGCCTGGTTCTTCTTCCTGTGCCGGTTCTTCACCGGCTTCGGCATCGGCGGCGAGTACGCGGCGATCAACTCGGCCATCGACGAGCTGATCCCGGCCCGGGTGCGGGGCCGGATCGACCTCGTCATCAACGGCAGCTTCTGGATCGGCGCGGCGATCGGCGCCTTCGCCTCCATCGCGCTGCTGAACACCTCGCTGTTCGCCACCGGCCTCGGCTGGCGGCTGGCGTTCGGGATCGGCGTGGTGCTCGGCCTGGTGATCCTGCTGGTGCGCCGTCACGTGCCGGAGAGCCCCCGCTGGCTGTACACCCAGGGGCGGGGCGAGGAGGCGGACCAGGTGGTCGCCGAGGCCGAGCGGCTCGTCGAGCGGGAGACCGGGAAGCCGCTGCCCGCGGCCTCCGGCACCATCGTGATCCGCCCGCGCGGCCCCCTCGGCTTCGTGACGATCGCCCGCACGGTGACCCGGAGCTACCCGCGGCGGACCGTCCTCGGGCTCGCGCTCTTCATCGGCCAGGCCTTCCTGTACAACTCGGTCACCTTCGGCTTCGCGGTGATCCTGTCGACCTTCTTCGACGTCCCGACCGGGAACACCGGCTACTACTTCGCGGTGATCGCGGTGGGCAACTTCCTCGGGCCGCTGCTGCTCGGCCACCTCTTCGACTCGGTCGGCCGGAAGCCCATGATCGCCGGGACGTACATCGGCTCGGGGGTGCTGCTGTTCGCCACCGCTTTCCTGTTCCAGCAGGGCCTGCTGAACGCGACCACCATGACGGCCTGCTGGACGGCCGTGCTGTTCCTGGCCTCCGCGGGTGCGAGCGCCGCCTACCTGACGGTCAGCGAGATCTTCCCGCTGGAGACCCGGGCGCTGTGCATCGCGTTCTTCTACGCGGTGGGCACCGCGATCGGCGGCATCACCGGGCCGCTGCTCTTCAACGGCCTGGTCAGCAGCGGCAAACCCGCCGACACCACACTCGCCTTCTGCATCGGCGCGGCCCTGATGACACTGGCCGGCGGGGTCGAGGCGGCGATCGGCGTCCGCGCCGAACGCCGCAGCCTCGAGTCGCTGGCCCAACCTCTCAGCGCCGTCGACGAACCCGAACCGGCCCCCCGCTGACCCGCCGCCGGCGGGCCTCATGCCTGCCGCAGGATCACCGCGGGGTTCAAGCGCCGGCCCGGTGGACGGCTTCCAGGGTGGTGAGGTCGTCCTCGGTCAGGCGCAGCGCCCCGGCGGCGACGTTGGCGGCGAGGTGGTCGGGGTTGCCGGTGCCGGGGATGGCGAGCACGTGGGGGCCGCGCTGCAGCGTCCATGCGATCCGTACCTGGGCCGGGGTGGCGCCGTGGGCGCGGGCGACGGCGAGCACCGCCGGGCTGTCGGCGCCGCTCGCGCCGGCCTCCCGGCCGGTGCCGGCGATGGCGTAGAACGGCACGAAGGCGACGCCCTGCTCGCCGCAGCTGCGGACGAACGCGTCGTGCTCGGGCCGCATGCCGATGCCGTAGGGGTTCTGGACGCAGACCACCGGTGCGATGGCCAGGGCCTCCTCGAGGTGGTGCGGCTGGACGTTGGAGATGCCGAGGTGGCGGATCAGCCCGGCGGTCCGCAGGTCGGCGAGGGCGCCGAAGCGCTCGGCGATCGAGCCGGCGCCGAGGATCCGCAGGTTCACCACGTCGAGGTGGTCGCGGCCGAGCTGGCGCAGGTTCTCCTCGACCTGTCCGCGCAGTTGGCCGGGCGTGGCGTGGGTCTCCCACTCCCCCGACCGGTTGCGGCCGGGTCCAACCTTGGTGGTGATGACCAGGTCGTCCGGGTAGGGGGCGAGCGCCCGGTTGATCAGCTCGTTGGCGGAGCGCAGCGGGGAGAAGTAGAAGGCGGCGGTGTCGATGTGGTTGACGCCGAGTTCGACGGCGCGGCGCAGCACGGTGATCCCCCGGCCGCGGTCGCCGGGCACCGCGTCGGGGATGAGCGCCTTGCCGTCCTGGGCCAGGCGCATCGCGCCGAAGCCGATCCGGTTGACTGCCAGGTCGCCGAGGGTACAGGTGCCGGATGCGGCTGCCGTGATGGTCTGTGAGGTCATGCCGGAATGATCGCTGCGGTAGGGTGCCGGCTGCCATTGATTCACACATTCCTGAATCCCTGCGATCCGAGGGGTGGTCACCGTCCTGACGGAGTTGGCGTTCTCGGCGGGTGACCTGGCGCTGATGCGGTTCGCCGTCTCACCGATGTGGGAGGTGGGGACCAGCTTCCGGGCGCTGACCGGCGGCGCCGCGAATCCGGTGCACCGGCCGTGGGTGGAGCAGGTCCGGCCGCGGCTGGCGGCGGCCGGGCTGGACCGCGGCTGGCTCGCCGAACTGGTCCCGCCCGCGGGCTACGTGGCGGACTTCCTGAACCCCGCGCCCGCCGGCCCGGCGCCGGACCTGGCCACGGAGCTGGCCGGGATCCTGGCCACGCCGGAGGACCGGGTGCGCCGCGACCTCGACCGGCTGGGCGAGCAGGCGGGGCGTCTCGGTCCGCGGCTGCGGGCCCTGTACGCGGATCCGCGGGCGCGGCTGCCCAGGGTGGTGGAGGAGATCGGGACGTACTGGGAGCTGGCGCTCGCCCCGTACTGGGAGCGGATCCGCGCGGTACTCGACGCGGAGGTGTTCCACCGGGCCCGGCAGGTCGCCGAGCACGGCGCCGGTCACGTCCTCAACGACCTGCACTCGTCCGTCAGTTGGGAGGACGACGTGCTGCGGCTGGTGCGCCGCAAGCCGCCGCTGTCCCGTCCGTCGGCGGGTCCGGGGCTGCTGCTGGTGCCGTCGGCGTTCACCGGGCCGCATCCGTTCGCCCGGGTGACGCCGCCCGGGCCGCCGCAACTCGCCTATCCGGCCCGCGGTGTCGGCGCCCTGTGGGTGCGGCGGCCGGTGGCCGGCACGGCCGCCCTCGCCGCCGTGCTGGGGCGTTCGCGGGCCCTGCTGCTGGCCGAGTTGGACTCCCCGGCCTCGACCACCGAACTGGCCCGGCGCACCGGGCTGTCGGCGGCCGGGGTGTCGCAGTACCTGACGGCGCTGCGCGACGCGGGCCTGGTCAGCGCCCACCGGGCCGGCCGCTCGGTGCTGTACGCGCGGACCGCGGTCGGCGAGTCGCTCCTGCTGGCGGCGGCCTCGTAGCGTCCGGGGCGGGCCTCGGCCCCCCGGGTTATTGAAGGTTGAACGCCACGTCCGAATACCGCCGGAGTTCCACGCCGTGCCGACCGAGGATCGAGCCATGTCCCGCGAGCACAGAAGGAGTTCCCCTCTCATGACCACGACGACGACGGAGCGCACCGGCGCGGTGGACGGCCGGACGGCGAGGCTGGCCGGCAAGGTGGCGCTGGTGACCGGCGGCAGCCGGGGCATCGGCGCGGCGGTCGCGCTGCGGCTGGCCGAGGAAGGCGCCGACATCGCCCTCACCTACCGCGGTGACGGGCAGCAGGCGGCCGCGGTGGCCGCCACGGTCGAGGCCCTCGGCCGCCGCGCCTGGGCGGTACGGGCGGACAGCGGCGACCCGGCGGCGGTACGGACGGCCGTGGACGGCACGGTGGCCCGCCTCGGACGGCTGGACATCTTGGTCAACAACGCGGGCCTGGGCACGATCGCCCCGCTCGCCGACCTGGCCGCGGACGAGGTCGACGCGGTGCTGGACGTCAACGTGCGCGGGCCGTTCCTGATGGCCCAGGCGGCGGCGGTCCACCTGCCGGCCGGCGGACGGATCATCACCATCGGCAGCTGCATGAACGACCGGGTGCCGTTCGCCGGTGCGACGCTCTACGCGACCAGCAAGGCGGCCCTGGCCGGGCTCACCAAGGCGCTCGCCCGGGAACTCGGCGGCCGCGGGATCACCGCCGTCAGGCCCGCGGCGGCGCCGCGAGGCGCTCCCGCAGCGAGCCGAGGATCTCCCGGACGTCGGCCAGGTCGGGGCCGGCGCAGCGCTGGACGGCGGCGGCCAGCCGTTCCCGGGCGGCGTCGGTCCGGCCGAGCGTCTGTCCTTCCAGCAGGGCGGCGATCCGGACGGCCTCGGCCCGCGGGCGTTCGCCCGCGGGGCCGCCCGCCTCGTACCCGCTGATCGCGAGTTCCGCCGCGGCCAGCGCCTCCTCCGACCGCTCGGCGATGGCGAGCGCCCGGGAGCGTTCGTAGTGGACAGCGCCGGTCACGTACCAGGAGACCACCGGGTGGCCGTCGGCCTCGGCCCGGTCACGGACCGCCTCGGCCTCGGCCAACCGCTCCAGAGCCGCGTCCAGGCCCGCCGCGCCCTCGGCCTCGACGGTGAGCCGGGCGACGTCCCGCAGCATCGCGGCGACCTGGTCCGGGCGCGGCGCCCGCTCGTGCGAGGCCAGGGCCCGGAGCCGGGCCGCGTCGACGGCCTCCCAGTGGCCTGCCGCGGCCAGCGCGGTGGTCGCCTCGCAGGCCACCGTGGTGTGGATGTCCTGGTCCTCCCAGTCGGCGACGGTGTCGGCGAGGTGCAGGAACTCCTCGGCCGCCTCACGGTGTTCGCCGAGCGCTGCGAGCCCGCGGCCGAGGTTCATCCGGACCTGCGCCACCAGCCGCTCGTCGATCGCGGCGGTGTCGCCACCGCGCAGCACGGACTCCAGCACCGCGACGGCGTCCGCCTCCTGTCCGGTGTCGTCGAGGATGCCGGCGAGTTGCAGCCGCGTCTCGGCCGCGTCCTGGACGGCGCCGGCGCGGTCGTACCGGGCCGCCGCCTCGGACAGCGCCCGCACCGCACCGGTGTGGTCGCCGGTGTGGGCGCAGGCGTGGCCGAGCATGGCGTACGTCGGCGCGACCGGGAAGGCCTCGTCGCCCCAGCGGGCGGTCTCGGCGAGGGCCCGGTGGAGGAGCGGCACGGCGTCGGCCGGCTTGCCCTGCACCAGCTTCACCTGGCCGAGGAGTCCGAGCGCACGAGGTGCCCGCCACGGACGTCCGGCGGTCTCCAGCAGGTCCAGCGCGCGCAGCAGCCCGGCCTCGGCCTGTTCGAAGTCCCCTCGCCGGGCCGCCAGATCGGCGCGCATCTGCAGGGCGCCGGCGACCCGGGCCGCGTTCCCGTAGCCGTCGGCGGCCCGTTCGAACGCCCCGACTTCGGCCTCGAACCGCTCCGGTGTGCCGTCCGGGGCCCCGTCCGCGGTCCCGCCCGGGGCGGCGACCGCCTCGTGGTGGGCGGCGTAGGCGCGGCAGTGCAGGATGGTCAGGTGGTCCTCGGTCTCGAGCCGGTCCGCCGCGAGCAACTCCCCGGCCTGCTGCAGGAACGCGTCCAGCACCGCCCAGTCGACCGCCGCACCCCGATCGCCCCTATCGCCCTGGCCGCCCTCGCCGCCCTCGCCGCCCTCGCCGCCCTCCTCGGCGGCGGCCGTACGCGAGCGGTCGGCGAGGTGGACCACGGCCGCCCGGGTCCGCGCGCACAGCGCACGGCCGGGCAGCCCCTCCTCCTCGAACAGGGCGGCCGCGGTGAGGTGGTCGGCCCGCTCGGCCGCCGTGTCCGCGCCGTCGACGGCGTCCAGGGCGGCCCGTTCGGCGAGCTCGGCCCGCAGCAGCCGTTCGCTGCCGGGCGCGGCGGCCGCAGCGTCGGTGTGGTGGCCGGCCTCGACCCGCTCGGCGACCTTGCGCCAGAGCGCCACGCCTTCGGGGTGGCCCTGGCGGGCCAGTTCGCGGGCCCGTTCGACCAGGGCGGTGAACTCCTCCGGGACCGGCTCCGCGTCGGCCCGCGGTGCCACCGACGCGACGGGGACGATGCCCGGGCCCGCCCCGGTGCCCGTCCCCGCGCCTTCGCCGGCGTCCACGGGGGTGTGGGCCGCCGCGGCGCGTACGCCGAGGGCGAGCGGTTCGGTGAGCAGCGGCTGCTGGGCGAGGCGGGCCAGGCGGCGCGCGCCGAGCGCGTCGGTGCCGTTGCGGGCGTCGAAACGGCCGGCCAGGTCCTGCGCCTCGGTCCGGACGTGGCCGAGCAGCGATCCGGCGGTCCAGGTGCCGCCGGGCGGTCCGGCGACGGGGAGTTCGCCGTGGCCGAGTCCGGCCAGCCTGGCGGCCAGGATCTCGACGCCGGTCAGGAACTGCAGGCGTGCCAGCGGGTCGCCGTGGCCGTCGAACAGGTCGCGGTTCTCGGCGAGGATCTCCAGGCCGCGCGGTTCGTTGCCGGACAGCGCGCAGAACTCCAGGTGCAGTCCGATCTGGGTGGCGGTGCTGCTCTTGCCCCGGGCCCAGCGGTAGCCGACCAGGTGGCCTGAGCGGGCCTGGTCGGTGCGGCCCTGGCGCAGCAGCGGGAGCAGTGCGTGGGCGTGGCTGGTGTACGGCTCCTCGCTGCAGGAGCTGGTGCCGTCGAGGACGGGCTGCCAGACGGCGAGGGCCCGCTCGTCGTCGCCGGCGCGCACGTGGTGCAGGGCGCGGGCGCGGATCTCGCAGGCGGTGCAGTCGCTGTAGCGGCTGCGCGGCCGGGTCGCCCACAGGTCGAAGGCGTTGTCGGTGTCGAGGCCGGTGTGCGCGGCCAGGTGGTGGCGCTGGGCGTAGTACGGCTGCAGGTCGATCCCGGCGCCGCGGTAGCGGTCGCGCATCTCGGTGTGCCAGCGGTGGATCGCCGCCAGCGGCACCTCGGGGGTGCTGCGCAGGGCGGCGGCGACCCACTTGAACCGCCAGAAGACCTGCTGGCCGGACCAGTCGTCGAAGGAGTCCCGGTGGGTGTCCCACAGTTTGAGGATGCGGGCGAAGACGACGGGCTCCTTGCGCGCCTCGCCGTCGTACTCGTACGCCTCCATCAGTTCGAGCAGTGCCGAGGCGGACAGGCCGGGGTCGTCGAACTGCTCGGCGGCGTCGACGAGTTCCTCGGCGGTGACGGTGCGCTGCCGGCCATAGGGCCGGGCGTCGTTGTCGCGCAGGGCCCGGGCGACGGCGTCCTTGGTGTCCAGCATTTACGAGTCCTTCCGCGGGCTGGCGCCCTCGTGGCCTAGCATGGCGTGGTCGAGCAGGCCGATGAACGACCGGTTGAGCAGGGCGCTCTCGCTGGCCCGCAGCGGGCGGCGGGTGAGCAGCACGGCCTGGCCGTACAGGGCCTCGACGGCGGTGACCGCCAGCTCCCGGTGGGTGATCGACGCGGCGCGCCGGACCAGCGGGTTGAGGTGGTTGAGGACCAGCTGGGCGCGCGGCACCTCGGCGCGCAGCGAGCCGAGGATGTCGGCCCACAGGCCGTCGGCCTCGTCGGCGAGCTGGGCGCGGGTGCGTTCGTGCCGTGCCTCGCGGTTGTCGAGCAGCAGGGCGGGGGCGCTGGTGGGGTGGAAGCTGCGCAGGGCGACGTCGCAGTCGAAGCGGCCGACCACCTCGCGGGCGATGGTGAGGAAGGCGGCGGCGGCGAGTTCCGCGGCGGGGTCGACCGCGTCGAGGTGGGCGGTGACGGTGCCGGGGTCGAGGTCGGCGACGGAGCTGCCGGGGCGGATCTCGGGCAGCCGGTGGACCAGGTCCCGGTCGTAGGTGTAGCCGCCGTTGACGACACCGAGGCCTGCCGCGCCGGCGATCGGCGCGACCTGGCGGAACTCCTCGACGGTCCGGGCGACCAGGATCACCGGGTGCGAGCGGGCGAACTCGTCGAGCGTGACGTTGCCGTCGGTGGTCTCGAACGGCAGCCACGGCAGCAGCATCCGCAGCAGCTCGTCGTCGTAGCGGGCCAGTGCCTTGACGGCCAGGTGGTGCACGCCGAGGAAGCGGTGCAGCAGGGCCGGGTCGCTGGCGGACAGGCCGGTGAGCCAGTCGCGGATCCGGGCGCCGAGGGCGTCGCGCACCGCGGCGAGGGTCTCGTCCGCGTACAGGCCCTCGCGGGAGGCGGTGGGGCGCAGGCCGTCGGTGTCGACCACGCAGCGGACGAAGAACGCCCACTCGGGCAGCAGTTCGTCGGCCTGCTCGGAGAGCAGCATGCCCTTGAGGTGCACCCGGTGCCCGGAGCGGCGCGCCGGCGGGGCGGCGTCGGGCAGGACGTAGGCGACGCCGCGCAGGCCGACCAGCGGCAGGTCGAGGTCGATGCTGTCCAGCGGGGTGAAGTCGAAGGTGGTGCGGCAGTACGCGGCGAGGGCGTCGCGGCGGGCCTGCGGGGAGCCGTGCCGGGCGGCCCACGGCGGGGTGGCGTTGACCGGGGTGCGGGTGCCGCGGGGGTCGACCACGGTGACCTCGTGGCGCAGCAGGCTGCCGTAGTTGCGGGCCAGTTCGAGGACCTGGTCGGCGCGGGTCCACTGGCCGGCGTCGGGGCGCGGGGTGAGGCTGACGGTGGTGCCGGGCTCGGGCTTGGCCGCGTCGGGCAGGGTCCTGATGGTGTACCGGCCGTCGGAGCTGCCGCGCCACTCGATGACCGGCGCGTCGGGGGTGCGGGCGGAGCGGGTGACCACGGTGATCTCGTCGGCGACCACGAAGCAGGCGAGCAGCCCGATGCCGAACTGTCCGATGAAGTCGCCCCGGGCGGCGGCCAGGCCGGTGCCGTCGAGCCGGCCGTCGGCGTCGCGCTTGGAGCTGCGGCCGATGGTGGCGAGGAAGGTGTGCACGTCGGCCTCGGTGAGGCCGATCCCGGTGTCGGTGACGGTCAGCTCGTCGCCGGCGTGGACGGTGATGGCGCCGGTGGCGGCGGGGTCGAGCGCCTGCCGGGCGGAGATCGCGTCGACCGCGTTCTGCAGGAGTTCCCGCAGGTAGACCCGGGGGCTGGAGTAGAGGTGGTGGGAGAGCAGGTCCACCAGGCCGCGCAGGTCGACCTGGAAGGTGTGGGCGCTCGTCGTGCGGTCGGTCTCGGACACCGTGGGCTCTTTCGGGTACGGATGGGTGCGGGCCGCGCGGGTGCGGGCGGCGCGGGATGCCGGTGCGGGTGCGGGCGGCGCCGGGTCAGGCGCAGGCGGCGCGGGCGGTGCGGTAGGCCTTCGCCGGATCTCCGTCGAGGAAGTGCCACGGTGACGCGGTGACGGCCCCGTCGAGGTCGCGGAAGAGCAGGTCGGCAGTCTTCGGCCGGTCGGCCAGGTGGAACGCCATGGCGAAGGTGTTGTGCGCGACCCGCCAGTCGCGGCGCCGCCGGTACTCCGGGTGGAACACCGAGCGGTCGGCGGCCTCGTGCAGTTGCTCCCGGACCGTCTCGCTGCGCATGTGCGCGCGGTCGTGGCCGGAGTCGAGTGCGAGCCAGTGCTCGATGTGGGCGAGCGCGACCAGTTCGCCCAGCGGGCTGCCTTCCGGGGCGGCGAGCATCGCGGTGCGGGCGAAGTGGTGCATCTCCTCGTGGGAGCCGCTCCACTTGGCGCAGCTCTGCTGGAGCTGCTGGCGGTGCGAGCCGAGGTGTCCGGGGTGGCGGCGGGTGGCCGCCTCGAAGCGGTACCGGACGGTGTCGGCGCCGAGCGAGGCGCCGCGGCCGCTGATCTGCAGGAAGTACCAGGGGCCGAGCCATCCGGGTTCCCGCTCGGCGACCTCGTAGAGCTGCTCCTCGGCGACCTCCAGGCGTTCGTGGAAGGTCCGCCACTGCTCCTGCGAGACGTACTTGGCGCTGGCCCGGGTGCGGGCCTCCCACGCCCAGGCGACCTGGCGGGCGCCGGAGAGCAGCAGCGGCAGCGCGGAGTCCGGCTCGGCGGCGACGGCCTCCGGGAGCCACCGTTCGATGCCGCCCACCTCGGACACCATGGCCAGCAGCCAGGTCAGCTCGGCGGGGTCGGCGGCGGCCGTCAGGCCGTCCCGCACGGCGGCCCAGTCGCCGGCGGCGGCCCGGGTGCGCAGCACGGCGAGTTCCTGGTCGCCGAGGGCCGGGTCGACCTCGTGCACGGCGCCCGGGGCGCGGCCGGCGCCGCGGCCGGTGACCCGGTTCCACAGGCCGGTCGGGCCGCCTTCGGTGTCGCTGCCGGTACGGCGTCTGAAAAGCGGCATGGTGTGCGGCCCCCTCGCATGGACATCCACGTCAACTGGCCTTGGTGACGGCCACTCGAACGGAGTACATATCACGGACCGGCCCAGGCCGCCGAGTCCACCCCCCGGGCGTTCGTGTGCCGAGAGCCCCTGCTCGGCGGCGGTTCGGGCCCCCGGCGGGCCGTCCGGCCGCCTCCGCACTGTCGGTACCGGCCGCTAGCGTCGGACCGCACGTGGGAGGCGAGGGCGAGACCGTGGGAGAGGGGACGACATGACGGGTCGAGGGGCGCTGTTCGCGCTCACCGCCGACCGGGCCGCGCGGCTGGCCGGTGCCCGGGACGACCGCGAGGTGCTGCGCCTGCTCGCCGCGGCGGTAGAGCGCGCGCAGGTCGAGGAAGTTCGACCACAGGTGGCCGAAGTCCTCCTCACCGAACGGACCCCCGCCGAACGGCCCCGCGGGCTCGGCCGCCGACTCCAGGCGGACGAAACGGCCCGCAGCCAGGCCGCGTCCAAGGGCTCGAGCGCGGCCGCGACCTCCCGGACCTCCTGCACCTCGGTCAGGGCGGCCAGGTGACCCGCGCCCTGGTACAGCGGCAGCCCGCCCAGGACGGCGTGGGACAGCGGGTAGTGCGGGCTGCCGTGCGCCCCGGAGCCGAACGTCAGGGAGCCGTCGGTGAGGCAGCGGTGCAGCCGGTCCCAGGCCCTGTCGAGCTGGGCCAGCCAGTCACGTTCCCACTCCTCCTCGAGCGCGGCCGGCGCGGGCCGGGCGGTGGTCCTCACCGTCGACCGGTGACGCCCGCCGGGGCGGCTGCCGCGGTCAGGGCCGTTCGAAGAACTGCAGCACGCCGCCGACGGAGAAGCACAGCGCTCCGGCGAAGGTCCCCCAGTTGGCGATGTCCACGTTCACCAGGCTGTCGGTCTCGGGCCGGGTGAACGCGGCCAGGGCGGAGACCAGGAACAGCACCGAGCCGAGCTGGTTGACCATCACGATCCACCAGGCCAGGCTGCGTGAGCGCCAGCACGGCCGGCCGTGGCAGACCTCGACGATCGCCAGGTGGCCGGAGATCAGGAACAGCGCGCAGCCGATCAGGTCGGGCGTCCAGATCAGCCGGTTCACCTGCTGGGCCGTCAGGCCGGTCAGGAAGGAGTCGAGCAGGTTGATGCCGAACACCAGCGTGCCGACGAACAGGATGAAGGTGCTCAGCCAGTCGATCCGTAGCGGCTCGTAGCTCCACCACCGCCACCGGCCGGTCACCAGCGACCCGGACCAGCCGCCGGCCGCGTCGGTCCCGCGGCGCGGCGAGTTCACCGCCTGGAGCAGCGAGGTGTAGCCGCCGGTGTTGAAGAACAGGCCGCCCACGAAGTAGACGGTGGCGATCGTGGTCGCACCGGCGGACCCGAGCTGGGCGAGCGCCGCGCCGGCGGCGAACAGCGCGCCGCCCACCGTGAACGCGCCGGCCGCGATCAGGTTGAGCCTGGCCAGGCGGCGCAGCGCGACGTCGTCGGCGCGGCGGGCGCGGCGCTCGCCGCCGTCGTGGGTGCGTACCCGCAGCGCGCCGCGCTTTCGGGCCAGTCGCGACTCCCAGATCGCCGTCCCGCCCTGGGCCGGGCGCCGGGTCAGCCGGGTGGTGAACGGTCCCGCGCCCTCGGCGCGCTCCTCGGGTCGGCCCATCGGGCGAGCGTAACCGCGCGGGGCGGTCAGGGGCGGGTGGCCAGGTCCGTGTCTCCACCGATCCCCCGGATGCCGCCCCAAGCCTCCAGCAGCGGTGTCGGACCCGTCTGCGATGCTCCCCGGCAGGAGGGTCGGCGGGCGCCGACCGGGAGGGGCGGCTGGCGATGGCGTTCGACGGCGAGGTCTGGCGGCTGGTGCGGCGGGAGGGCCCGGCGGGCGAGGAGGGCGGCGTGGGCGAGATCGTCGTCGACGACGCCGACTTCCCGTGGCTGCACGGCCGCTTCGTCCCGGGCCCGGGGTTCCCCGCCGTGGAGCCGCTGTTCGCCCGGGCGCGGGCGCTGTGCGAGGCCGAGGAGTGGGAGGCGTTCGACGACGCGTACGAGGAGATCACCGGGCGCCTCGCGCTGGTCTCCCCGTCCGGGCCGGTGGCCGAGTTCCTGCTCCACATCGAGGACGGCCGCGCGTGGTTCCGCTGGAGCGAGGAGCCGTTCGAGGAGGGCTAGCACCGGGCCCGGCGCCCTGCGGCCTTCCGGAGACCGCCGGTCCGGTACGAGCAGCCGGTGGTACGGTCCGCGCCGGCGTCACCGACCGATGCGACGACCTCTACGCGGGGCGTCGACAGCACCCCCGTGCCGCGGACGGCCCGCTCCGGGCGGTTCCGTCGGAGGCGCCTCCCCGGACCCGGATCCGGTCCCGGAACAGGAACAGGAACAGGAACAGGAACAGCGGACCGTCAGCCGGTGCCCGGAAGGCTCCACTGCGCCGGTCCGGTGGCCGCCGGCGGCGCAGGGGCGAGGTGCTGCGGAAAGCCTGAGGTCCAGCACCGCGTGCCGTCCTCCAGGACCGCAAGGGCTTCCGTCCCGGGGAGTTGCTCGGCCCAGTCGAGTGCGCGTGCGGAACCCATGGCGAAGGCGGCAGTGGTCCAGGCGTCCGTGCGGGCCAGGCACCGGCCGATCAGGGTGACGGAGAGCATGCCTGTGACCGGACGATCGGTGTGCGGGTCGAGAATGTGGGCTCCGCGTTCCGCGACGCCGGAGGTGGCGACCGCGAGGTCGTGGCCGGTGACGACGGCGGCGAGTCCGCCCGGGCGCACCGGGTCGGCGATCCCGATCCGCCAGGGGCCGCCGCAGGTCTGAACGTCTCCGCCGCCGCCCACACTGTGCCAGGTGGATCCGGCCGCTCGCAGGTGTCGGGATGCCTCCTCCACGGCCCAGCCCTTCACCCAGCCGCTCGGGTCGAGCCGACCTCCGGGGTGGTCCGTGAACCAGCCGTCGGTCTCGATGGCAACCTCACGGCAGCTCTCCAGCACCTCGGCGACGTCGGGATCGCACTGGGCGAGCGTCAGTTCGCCGCGTCCGAGCCTGCTGATGTCGGAGGTCGGCCGGTAGGTGGAGAACACCTCGTCGATCCGGTGCAGCCGTTGGACGATCCGGCGCAGCGCAGGGCCTGTCGCGGCGGTGGGATCGCGGACGGTGAAGGAGAACACCGTACCCATGACATGTTCGGCGTGCCGCAGGGTCGCCCGCTGGGCCGAAGGACCGGCGGCCACCCCTACAGCCCCGCCTGGTCGAGGGCGCTCTGCAGTGAGCGGGTGTAGCCGTCGCTGGTGTACGTCGCGCCGGACACGGCATCGATGTGCGCGCTCTGGGCGGCGATCGCCTCCTGGCCGAGCTGTGGCAGGGCGAAGCTGTTGATCTCCTGGTCACGGCGGTCGTGACTGGGGTAGCGGATCACCTCGATCTTCGCGATCCTCCTGCCGTCCAGGGTGACTCTGACCTGGACGGCCCCGTAGCGGGTGTTGGCCGCGTCACCGGTCACCGATCGCGAGGCCCCGCCGGCTGCCGGGGCGGACGTCGCCGGCGGGGCCGGATCGGCGGCGGCGGGCGCGGAGGTGGTCGTCGGGGCCGGCGCCTCGGGGTCACCGGAGCTGATGACGCCACCGCCCGGGCCCACGTCGTGCGGTTTCAGCGAGAGCAGCAGGATCACCCCTGCCACGGTGGCGGTACTGGTGATGACGGCTCTACGCAAGGGAGTTCTCCTCAACGGTCGGGTGGTCGGTGACGGTCGACGGGTCAGAGTTCGAAGGATTCGCAGTGGATGCGCGAGCGCCGGACCCCGGCGGCCCGCAGAACTCGTCCGGCCTCGTCCGTGAAGGCCGGCGGTCCGCACAGGTAGACCTCGTGTGCGGCGAGGTCCGGGACAAGGCCGCGGAGTGCGGCACCGAGGTCGCCGATCTGGGCACGGGTGCCGAGCAGCTCGTGCACCTGGGCGCCGCGGGCGGTCGCGACGGTCGCCAGTTCGCCCCGGAAGAGGACGTCCTGCGGCCGGCGGGCGCGCTGGACGAGGGTCACCCGGCCCGGAAGTGTCTCGAACAGGGCACGAAGCGGGGTGATCCCGACTCCGGCGCCGAGCAGCAGCACCCTGTGCTCCCTGCGGCGGCCGGCGGTGAATGCCCCGTACGGACCCTCGGCTCGTAGGCGGGTACCGGGCTCGAGGCGGGCGACGGCGGCGCTGTGGCCGCCGACGTCCTTCACGGTGAAGCGCAGGAAGTGCGGGTGGGGCGGGGCGGAGAGTGAGTAGGGGTTGGCGGCCCAGCGCAGTTCGCGGGTCCGGAACTGGAGACGGAAAAACTGGCCTGCCTCGGCGCCGAGCCGGTCCAGGCGCTCGCCGGTGACGAACAGCGAGACCACGCCCGGTCCCTCCGGCCGGACTTCGGCCACCCGCATCCGATGGCGGCGGTCGCGCGCGAAGGGCACGAGGAGGCGGTACCAGCCGAGCAGGGCGGCGGTGCCGAGGTACAGCACCCACCAGGCGCCGCGCTCGGGCCCGCCGCCCAGGTCCGCGCCGTCGGCCAGCTGATGGCCGAAGCCGAGTGCGATGGCCAGGTACGTCGCCAGGTGCAGGTAGTACCAGGCCTCGTAGCTCATCCGGCGGCGCGCCGCCCGCGCGCTCACCGCGCCGGTCCCGAACATGATCACGGTGGCCAGTGCCGCCTTGATCATTTCGGGGTAGTGGAACACCAGACGCACCCCTTCGCCGACCGGACCGCGCCCGTCGGTCAGTGCGTAGCCCCAGGTGATGGTCAGAACGTGCACGGCGACCAGGCCGACCAGCCAGCGACCGCCGCCCGCATGCCAGCGCGCCAGGCGGTCCGCGCCGACCTCACGCTCCAGCAGGGGGATCCGGGCCATCAGGAACAGCAACACCGGCGCGGTGTACCCGGCCAGCAGGCCGGTGATCCGCCCTGCACCGGTGAGCCAGTCCGCGGCGCTGCTCACTTCGGCCGTCCCCCGCCACCAGACGGCCAGAACTCCGGCGGCTCCCGCGGCGATCAGTGCCTGCGCAACGCGCGCCACCGTTCCGGGCGGCAAGGGCCGCCGGACCGAGCCGTGACGGGCTGTCGTCGCCGGTCGGATACCGCGTGGCCGTGGCGGTGCGCCCATCCCGGCCTCCTCTCCGTTCGCTGTCGGCAACCCTGGCACCGCAAGCTCTCAGTTCCCTCTGAACGCGATGCCTCCGATCCCCATCGGTCGGCACGTTCTCGCAGGTCAATGACGTTCGGCCGGGACGAGGGGCAGAAGTGGATCTCATGGCCTTCTCATGTGGAAGGTGACAATGGGTCCAGCCGCCGCCCCAGAGCCCCTTGGATCCGCATGGACACCCTCTCCCCTGCTCAGCCGTCACCCTGGCGGATCCTGGTCGTGGACGACGAACCCGACCTGGTCGAGGTGGTCTGCGGCGCGCTCAGGTACGAGGGCTGGCTGGCGCGAGGCGCGGAGGACGGCCCGAGCGCCGTGGCGATCGCCGCCGAGTGGCGCCCGCACGCCGTGGTCCTGGACATGATGCTTCCCAGCCTCGACGGCATGCAGGTGCTGGAACGGATCCACGCCACCGGGCCGGAGGTCCGCGTGCTGTTCCTGACCGCCAGGGACGCCGTGGAGGACCGGATCGCCGCACTGGCGGCCGGCGGGGACGACTACGTCACCAAACCGTTCAGCCTCGCCGAGGTGGTGGTACGCCTTCGCGGTCTGCTGCGGCGGGCCACCCCGTCGGGGCCGGAGCGTGTCGCGCCCCCGGCGCACGCCTTGGTCCTGGGGGACCTGGTGCTGGACGAGCAGGCCCGCGAGGTCACCCGCGCCGGTGACACCGTCGACCTGAGCCCCACCGAGTTCGCCCTGCTGCACCTCCTGATGAGCCACCCACGGCAGGTACTGAGCAAGGCGCAGATCCTGGATGCGGTCTGGTCGTACGACTTCGGCGGCCAGGCCCACGTGGTCGAGCTCTACATCAGTTATCTCCGCAAGAAGATCGACGCCGGCCGGCCACCGATGATCCACACCGTTCGTGGAGCCGGCTACCTGATCAAGGTGCCGCAGTGATCGGCCCGGCGGCCCGGCGCGCCACCGCTCGCCTTCCCCTGCCACGCACCCTGCGGGCCCGTCTGGTCTCCGGCCTGCTCGCCCTGCTCCTGCTGACCTGCGGAGGGGTCGCCCTGGCCACCACCGAGGCGTTGCGCCACTTCCTGGTCGACCGCCTCGACCAGCAGCTCTCCGACACCTCCGGCCGCTATGCCGCCAGTCTGGAGCACCGGGACACCCGGGGCCCGGGAACCACGGGCGGCCGGAGCGACACCCGCGCCCAGGCACCCGGTACCTTCGGTGCCCGGCTGCTCGACGGCAGCGTCACGGACGCCGGCGTGGTCGACGGCGACGCCGACGATGCCGGCGTCGCCGCCGGGAACACTCCGGCCGACACCGACGACCAGGTGCAGCTGACCGCCGCCGACCAGCGGGCACTGGCCGCGCTGCCGGTCGGCGGCCTGGCACGGAGCGTCCGTCTGTCCGGGCTCGGGGGCTACCGGGTGCGCGCCTTCGCCGGCCAGGACGGCGATGTCCTGGTGACCGGGCTACCGCTGCGCCCGCTGGAGGCGACGACCCACCGACTCGTCACCGTGGAACTGGTGCTGTTCGCGGTCGCGCTGGCCGCCGCCACGGCCGCCGGCGCCTTCTGGATCCGCCTCTCCCTGCGCCCGCTCGACCGCGTCGTGGCAGCGGCCGAACGCGTCGGGAGCCTGCCACTGGCCAGTGGGGAGGTCGAACTCACCATCCGGGTAGGGGAGGACGACATCCGGACCGAGGTCGGCAGGGTCGGTGCGGCCCTCAACCGGATGCTCGGCCACGTCGAGGACGCCCTCGCCCAGCGCCAGGCCGTCGAGGAGCGGTTGCGGGCGTTCGCCGCGGACGCCAGCCACGAACTGCGCACCCCGGTGGCCACCGTCCGGGGCCACGCAGAACTGGCCCTGCGGCACCCCGGACCGACCGCCGATCCCGTACGCCACTCGCTCACCCGCATCGACGCCGAGTCCCGGCGGATGGGCACCATCGTCGAGGACCTGCTCCTGCTGGCCCGGCTCGACGCGGGGCGGCCACTCGCCCTCGGCAGCGTCGACCTGACACGGTTGGCCCTGGACGGCACCGACGACGCCCGCGCCGCCGGACCGCACCACCACTGGCGGCTCGACCTGTCCGAGGAGCCGGTCGTGGTCCCGGGGGACACTGACCGGCTCCGCCAGGTGGTGGCCAACCTGCTCGCCAACGCCCGCACCCACACCCCCCACGGCACCGAGGTGACGCTGACGCTCGAGCTCGGCGGCGGCCGGGCGCTGCTCACCGTCACCGACACCGGCCCCGGGATCGACCCCGAGATCGCGCCCCGGATCTTCGAACGCTTCGTGCGGGGCGACCGGGCCCGATCGAGAACGCACGGGAGCACCGGGCTGGGGCTCGCGATCGTGCACGCCGTCGTGGCCGCCCACAGCGGCACCGTGACGCTCTCCAGCCGCCCCGGTCGCACCGCTTTCACCGTGGCCCTCCCTCTGGAGTCGCCGGTCGGCACCGCCTGATGCGGCCCACGCGAGGATTGCGGCACGCCTGACCGTCTCGGACGGGCCGCCCTGTCCGGGCCCGGCTCGGATCGGGCCGATGTCCCGTCGCGGCGCCCCTGCGGGTTCCCTACGGCTGGCGATGCCGGGTCACGCTGTGCTGATCAGGCGGCCGGTCACCCGGGTCGGGACGATCCGCACCCACAGGTCGCGGATACCGGCCGCCCAGGGCTCCGCGCCGGGCTGAGCCGCGAGCCGCGCAGCGGAGTTGTCGTCGATGTGCTCGACCGTGCCGACCACGAGCACGCTCCAGCCCTCACTGTCGGATTCGTCCACGTGGTCCGCCTCGAAGGCCACCTCCGTGCCCTCGACGGCCGCGGCGGCCCCCGTTCGGGAGGTCCGGTAGACGATCGAGTGCGCATCGACGAGGTAGTTGACGGGGAGGATGGCGGGGCTCGACCCCGACGACACGGCCACGCGCCCGATGCCGTGGTCCGACAGTCGGTCCCAGCACTCCTGCTGGGTGAGCTTCATCAGCGCGGGATGTGGTCCCGGGGGAGGCTGGCCCGGCGGCAGATCGGTCCGCCCCTCCAGAAGCTCGCCGTAGGGCATCTGCAACGCTGCGGCCAGCCGGAGGACGGAGGCCTGGTCGAAACCTTCGCCCAGTTCCTCGAGGTGCTGGAGGTAGCGGAGTGACATTCCGGCTCGGTTCGCCAGCTCCTCACGGGTGAGGCCGAGCTGCCGGGACCGCAGCGCGATGCGCCGGGCGATGTCCTCCGGAGCGACCGGGCTTCCGTCCGGTTTCCCGGGCCGGGCACTTCTGTCGTTCATGGCGATCTTCCTCCTGCGATCGAGCATGCCACCGGTGGCGCGGGACGGCGCCGCCGATTGCTCCGCGCAATGGAACTCGCGGCGCGGGCGATCACCGGTCGCCGAGCCCCGGATGGTGCCTTGGACGGCCGGACCACCGGGGTTCCACGCTCCCCCACTCCTTCTCCCAGGCCGCCGACGCCGCCCGGTCGATCACGCGGCGCCCGAACAGGTAAACCGTGAACGCCGCGCCGGAAAGCACGGCCATGACCCCCGCCCCGGCCAGGACGGCCCTCGTGACGACCTCCGTTGCCGGCAGCGGCGCCGACGCCGGATGCCCGTGATCGTCGACCCAGACGGCGACCTCGGTTCCCGCGGCGGCGGCCGCAGCGACCGCGACCGGCCCACCGCCGCGCGTGGCCGGCGGGAACTGCCACACCGCCTGCGCGTGGAAGCCCCCCGTCCCGGTGCGCGCACCGGGCGCGTCCGGCACTGCCGCTTCGACGGTGGTCGCGATGGTCCGGTGCCGGTGCTGCCCCTCGTACCGTGCCTGTCGCTGGTCGATCCGTAGGACGTCGAGGGCCGTCAGCATCGCGAGGGCGAGGGCGACGACCAGAGCGAGGGTCAGGGCGATGGCGATACGGCTGCGTCGAACATCGCTGTGGCGGCTCAGGGGATTCGCCTCCCGGCCGGCCGCTCTCCGGATGTGCCGCCGGAGGGTGCTCCTGAGGGCGTCGCCCGTGGTCCTGGGCGTTGCGGGTGCCATGGTGCTCTCCTCTCCGCGGGCGTGGGTCCGAGGTGTGCCGGTCGGATCATGATCCGAACCGTCGGCCGACGACGAACTCCGGGTGGACGGTCAGGTAGCCGCTGGCCGGCCGGTGTCCCCACTGGCGCGGGCCCCGGTGGCGCAGGTCCTCGACCGTGACGGGGTCGGTCACCAGGTAGGAGCGGCCGACGATGAGGACGGTCCACCCTCGGAGCGTCCGCTGGTCGAAGTCGTCCGCCTGAAAGCCGACCACCTCCCCGTCCATCAGGTCCGCCCGCCAGCTCGCCGGCAGGGGAACGACCACCTCGCCGCGGCCGTACAGGGTGAAGCAGGCGGGAGTCACCGCCGGCATCGCGTCATGGGTGTGGATGAGGCGCCCGATCGCCGTCAGCCGGAGCAGGTCAAGACTCTCCTCGCGCCCGCACTCCTGGTCACCGGGGCGATCCTCCGATCGCGCGTTCGGGGCATCGCCGTTCGGCGGGGTGTCATCGGGAGCCATCGGGCTCACCTCCGAGCTGCGCAGCCGCAGCGGCGGACCTCGACGGCTCGGACGACGGGTCGCCGTGAGAACTGATGCACATGACGCCGGTCTCCTTCGGTGACTTCAACGGGCCGGACCTCGCAGCTCCCTGCCCGGTACGGGCGGCGGCCGCGGAAGGCGGATCCGGCCCGATCCGGCGGGCCCGCCGGAACCTCCACCGGACGCGGCCGGCCGGCCGGCGCCAGTCAGGTCCTGAACAGGGCCACCTTGAGGGCGTTGTTCCCGCCCGCGTCGGCGAACACGTCGTAGGCGTCAGGCATCTCGTCCAGGCCGAACCTGTGGGTCACCAGGGCGGAGACGTCCAACTGCCCGCCGGCGACCATGCGCAGGAGCAGCGGGGTGCTGCTGGTGTCGACCAGGCCGGTGGTGACCGTGATGTTCTTGATCCACAGGGTTTCGAGGTGGAGTGTGGCGGGCCTGCCGTGGACGCCGACGTTGGCGACCCGGCCGCCGGGGCGTACGACACGGGTGCAGAGCTCGAAGGATTCGGGGACGCCGACGGCTTCGACGGCCACGTCTGCGCCGAGGCCGTCCGGGCTCAGGGCGCGGATCGCCGTATCGGTGTCGTCCGCGACTCCGAGCGTGTCGTCCGCGCCGGCTCGTTCTGCCGCTTCGAGGCGGCCGGCGGCGAGGTCCACGGCGATGATCCGGGCGGGGCTGAGGAGCCGGGCGGTCGTGATCGCGGCCAGCCCGATCGGACCCGCGCCGACGATCACGACGATGTCGCCGGGGCCGACCTCTCCCTTGCGGACGCCGACCTCGTAGGAGGTGGGCAGGACGTCGGCGAGCAGGAGTGCCGTCTCGTCCGTGACCTCGTCGGGCAGCTTGTGGAGGGAGTTGTCCGCGAAGGGGGTGCGGACGTACTCGGCCTGGGTGCCGTCGACGAGGTGGCCGAGGATCCAGCCACCTCCGCCGGTGCACTGGCCGTAGGTCCCCTTACGGCAGTACGCGCAGCGTCCGCAGGCCGAGATGCAGGAGACCAGGACGCGGTCACCGGGCGTCACCGTCCGCACGCCCGGTCCGGTCCCGGTGACGGTGCCGACGGCCTCGTGGCCGAGGATCCGCCCGTCGGCGACCTCGGGGACGTCACCCTTGAGGATGTGCAGATCGGTTCCGCAGATGGTCACCGCGTCCACCCGTACCACGGCGTCCTCCGGATCGAGGACGGCCGGGTCGGGTACCTCGCCCCAGGTGCGACGGCCGGGGCCGTGGTAGGTGAGTGCCTTCATGCCCGATCACTCTCCGCGTCATCGAAGGTGGCTCTCCTCCGATGGTGCGCGGCCCCCGGCACCACGCCGTAGGGCCGGTCGGTCCGGGCATCGGGGCCACCTGGGCCGGGCGCGCGCCGGGTTCGACGCTCACGTGGCGTCCGCCGGTCCGAAGTGCACGTTCTGCGGCCGGGGACCCGGCGGGGGAACGACGGCGACCGGGCAGTGGGCGTGGTGGACGACGGCCTGGCTGACCGAGCCGAGGCGGCTGAACGGACCCTCGGGCGTACCGTGGCGGCCGACCACGACCAGCTGGTGCGTCTTCGACAGGGCCACCAGGTGTCTGGCGGGGCCGGCCCGTACGGCGTCCTCCTCGACCGGGACGTCGGGGTACTTCTCCTGCCACCCGGCCATGACCTCGGCGAGGAGCCGCTGCTCCTCGGCCACCACGTGGCCGGACTCGTAGACCGGTGGAAGCGCGTGGCCAGGACCGAGGACCAGAGGGTAGCTCCAGGCGTGGATCGCCCGCAGTGGCAGGCCGCGGCGGCGGGCGCTGTCGAAGGCGAACGCGAGGATGTCGTCGGACGGTTCGCGTCCCTCCACGCCGACCGCGATGCCGTCCACCGCCTCGGCGGCCGTGGCCCGGACGACGACGACCGGGCAGGCGGCGTGCGCGGTGACGTGCAGGCTGGTGGACCCGACGAGCAGCCCCTGGAACCCGCCCGACCCCCGGGAGCCCAGGACGAGCACGCCTGCCTCGGCGCTGAGGGCGACGAGCGCCTCGCGCGGGCTCGCGTCCACGACCCCGCTGCTGACCTCCAGGCCAGGGTGCCGTGCCGCAGCACGTTCGGCGACCACCCGCAGCGCTTCCTCGCCCTTGTGTCTGGCCGCCCGGGCGTCCAGCGACTCCGGCGCCTGGTCCGGTTCCCACAGCCACGCGTGGACGAGATGCAGGCGCATCCCCCGGGACCGGGCTTCGTCCGCGGCCCAGTCGACGGCCGCGCCTGCGCTCTCGGGATCGTCGACCCCGACGATCACTGGACGTGCCATGACATGCTCCTTCGCTCCGTGCAGGCGAGGCGCCGGGCCGCCCGGAACGCTCACCGGGACCGGGAGCGCTGCCCTGCTGTCGATCCTCGGACGGCGATCCGGCACCGGCAACCGGCGATGTCAGTTGCCGGTCGCCCGGTCGCCCGGACCAGTGGCACCGGCAGGCCTCGCGTGGGAATCGCGGGTGTGCCCGAAGTGGTGGAGATGGGCGCCGGGCCCGGGAAAGACCAGGGTGACCCGGCCTGTGTCCGACCAGCGAACATCGTAGGGCGGGGTGCCGTCGGCGTGGTGGAGGGCGATGACCTCGCCGTCACGACTGGGGGTTCCCAGGACCGGGCTTTCGATGATCAGCCGGTCCCCCACTGCTGCCTTCATGCCGGTTCGAACCTCCTCCTTGTGCAGGCGGCCCGTCGGACCTGCCCAAGCCTGTCCCACGCTGCCTCGTGGCGCCGGACCGAGGCCTGGGTCGTTCAGGCCCGATCGAGGGCCGTCCGGCCCTGATCCGGTCGGGCCGAGGGTGGTGGACGATGGAGTGGGTGGCGACTCCTCTCGCGGGGGTCCGGAGCACCGGGTAGCACGGGAAAGGAGCGGGCGATGTCGACGTCCGACGGCGACGCCATCCGCACGATGGCGTGGAGGGTGGAGCAGCCGGGCCCGATCGCGTCGACTCCGCTGAGACGTACGGAGCGGACGGTCGCGGGACCCGGTCCGGGGGAACTGCTCATCGAGGTGGCCGCCTGCGGCGTGTGCCGGACCGATCTCCACCTCGTCGAGGGCGACCTCGAACCTCGCAGCCCCCGGTGCACGCCTGGTCATGAGGTCGTGGGTCGGGTCCTCCACTGCGGTCCGGAGGTGCACGGCTTCTCCCCCGGCGACCGGGTCGGGGTGGCCTGGCTGGCCGGCACCTGCGGCGGGTGCCTGTACTGCCGGGCCGGCCGCGAGAACCTCTGCCCGGAGTCCCGGTACACGGGCTGGGACGTGCACGGCGGGTACGCCGGGTACACGGTGGCCGACGCCCGCTTCGTCTACGGGCTACCGGAGGGGCCGCCCGACGAGGAGCTGGCACCGCTGCTGTGCGCCGGGATCATTGGCTACCGGGCCCTGGAACGGGCCGAGCTGCCGCCGGGCGGCAGGCTGGGGATCTACGGCTTCGGCGCTTCCGCGCATCTGACGGCGCAGCTGGCCCTCGGCCGGGGCGCGACCGTGCACGTCCTGACGCGGGCCGAGGAGGCCCGGCGGCTGGCGTTGGAGCTGGGCGCGGCCTCCGCCGGGGACGCGTACGGCTCGCCGCCGGAGCCGCTCGACGCGGCGATCCTCTTCGCGCCCGTCGGCGACCTGGTGCCGGTGGCGCTGGCGGCGTTGGACCGGGGCGGCACGCTGGCGGTGGCCGGCATCCACCTCTCCGACGTCCCCGTGCTCGACTACCAGCGGCACCTCTTCCAGGAGCGGACCCTTCGCAGCGTGACCGCCAACACCCGTGCGGACGGCCGCGCCTACCTGGCCGAGGCCACGCTCCACCGCCCGGTCGTCCGTGTCCGTCGGTACGCCATGGACCGGGCCGACCAGGCGCTGGCGGACCTGGCGGCCGATCGGGTCACCGGGGTCGCCGTCCTGATGGCGGACTGACCTGTGGACTGACTCTGCGTGAGTTCGCGGCGGAGCGGTCCTCCGTGCGGATCTGTTCGGCTCACGAGCGCCGCTCCGGCGGGGGAAGCGGGACCCGCCACACGAGTCTGGTCCCACTGTCGGGTCCCGGGCCGGCCTGGAAGCACCCGCCGAGACGCCGCGCCCGCTCCGCGAGGTTGGCCAGCCCGCTCCGGGGACCGTCCGGTGGAAGGCCGACTCCGTCGTCGGTGACCGTCAGGTTGAGCTCGCTGTCGGCGGTCAGGTCCACCTGGACCTGGTGGGCGTGCGCGTGGCGGACGGCGTTCGAGAGGGCTTCCTCCAGGACGGCGACCAGCGCATCGGCGACCGGCGGGGGCACCCGGAGGTCCAACAGGCCGTCCATCCTCAGCCCGGGGGCGAAGCCGAGTCCGGCGGCTGCCCGGTCGATTGTCGCGACCACCCTCGCGCGCAGCCCGTGAGCGGCCGATCCGCGGGTTCCGGCGCGTAGTCCGAAGATGCTGGAGCGGATCGTCCGCACCGTCTCGTCGAGGTCGTCGATGGCCCGTAGTACCCGGTCCGAGGCCTCGGGGTGCTCGATGAAGCGGGTGGCACCCTGGAGGGTCATCCCGGTGGCGAACAGGCGCTGGATCGCCAGGTCGTGCAGGTCCCGGGCGATCCGGTCGCGCTCTTCGAGGAGTGCGACCTGTTCGGAGTCGCGGCGGCGCTCGGCCAGCTCCATCGCCACGGCGGCCTGCGCGGCGAAGCCCGCCAGTGGGGTGGACTCCTCCGGTCCGAAGGGTGGTTTGCCCTCCGCCCGGGCCAGCATCAGTACACCGCGCACCCCTCCTTCCGCCGTGCCGATCGGCACGGCGGCGGCCGGTCCGAGTCCGGCCCATCGCGGCGGTCCGGCCGTGATCCTCGGGTCCTTGCGCACGTCGCCGGTGGTGACCAGCCCACCGGTCGTGACGGCTGCACCGACGAAGGACCCTTCCTTCGGCAGGACGAGCCCGCGGTGCACCTCCGCGTCCAGTCCGACGGCGACACTCACTTCGAGGCTCCTGCCGTCGGGGGAGGGCAGGGCCACCACCGTGAGGTCCGCGCCGGCGATGTCGGCGGCGCGCGCGATCAGAAGGTCGAACACCTCCTGTTGCGAGCTGCCCGACAACAGGATCTTGGTGACCTCCGCGCTCGCCGCCAGCCAGCGCTCGCCCAGCCTCGCCTGCGTGTACAGCCGGGCGTTGTCGATCGCCACGCCGGCCGCGACCGCCAGGGTCTCGAGGACGGATTCGTCCTCCTCGTCGAACTGTGCTCCCCCGCGCTTCTCGGTGAGGTAGAGGTTGCCGTAGACCGTGTCGCGGACCCGGATCGGCACGCCCAGGAAGCTGTGCATCGGCGGATGGTGCTCGGGGACGCCGTAGGAGGACGGGTGCTCGGAGATCTCCGTCAGCCGGAGCGGCTCGGGACGGCGGATCAGCTCGCCCAGCAGGCCGTGCCCGCTCGGTAGCGCTCCGATGCGCTCGGCCCGTTCCCGGTCCATGCCGACGGGGATGAACCGGGACAGCCGCTGGTCCTCGCCGATGACGCCGAGCGCGCCGTACTCCGCATCCACCAGAGCGACTGCGGCCTCCACGATGTGCTGGAGCACCTGGCTGAGGTCGAGGTCGTGGCCGACGACGAGAACCGCCTCCAGGAGGCTGTGGATCCGATTCGCGGTGCCGTGCGCGGTTTCCAGACGTGACTGGAGCCCCCGCAGGAGATCGTCCAGCCCCGGCTGCGCCGAGTCGGTGGGGCCCCGCTCCGAGGACGAGCCCACCGCATCGCTCCGTTCGCAGGTGTCACGGCTTCACCACCCCGGAACCCAGACTAGGGCCGCTGCCCTGCGCTGTCCCTCCGGCCAGGGCATCAGGCCGAATCGTGGACGTGCGCTGGGCGGAACCGCTCAGTCACCGGCGTGTCCGGCGCGCCGCCCGGATCGGGTGATCAGGCGGGCTGCCGCGAGGCCGACGGGCGCTGCCACCCCCGCCCGGATCTGCAGGGTGTCCGGGCACCCGCTGCGGACCTCCTTGTCGACCGGAACGGACTCGCCGGTCAGCATCGACTCGTCGACGAGTAGCGCGTCTGCCCGGTCGAGCACCGCGTCCGCCGGGACGATGTCGCCCTCGGCCAGCAGCAGCACGTCGCCCGGCACGATGTCGACGGAGGACACAACACGTTCCGTTCCGGCGCACAGGACCCGCACCGTCGGAGCGGTCATGGCCGACAGTGCCGCGACGGCGCGGTCGGCGCGGGTCTCCTGGATCACCCCGACCGTGGTGTTGACCGCGATCACCAGGGCGATGACGACGGCGTCCGGATGGTCCCCGATCGCCAGGGTGAGCGCGACGGCTGCCAGCAGGACCATGATCAGCGGGTCGCGCAGTTGGACGGCCGCTCTCGACCACGACGACGCCCGGCGCTCGGAGCGGATCTCGTTCGGCCCGTACCGTGCCGGCCGCCGGGCGGCCTCGGTGTCCCTCCAGCCCCCCGGGGCCGCAGCTCGGACGGCGGGGCGGTGCCGGGAGGGGACGCGGTCATCCTGGGCTCCGGTGCCGGCCGGAACGGGGTCCCGCGCTCACCGCGGTCCTGCCGTGTCGAGCGTGCCGGCCGGTTCGGAACCGCCCTGATCCAGGCGGAACGGCGGGTAGGTGTCGGTCATCAGGGCGGCGTAGGCGGCGACCCGCAGCACCCAGCGGTCCAGGCCGACGACGAGATCGAAGATCCCGAGCGGGTAGCGGCCGGTCACGGCCAGGGAGACCCCGGCGAACAGGACCAGCAGGCCGACGAGACCCCCGCCGGCCCAGCCTTCCCGGCCCTCCCCGACGAAGAGTGCCAGGAGGGCGTACTGCGGAAGCGCCAGCAGCCACCACTTGACCAATACCAGTCCTCGGGAAAGTTGCTCGGGGTAGGCGACGTCCAGGTGCGCGGGGTAGTCGGGTGCCTCGGCGAGGGTGAACGGGGGGTACCTGTCGGTGCCCAGCGCTCCGTAGGCGTAGTAGGACACCCGCCAGGACCAGCGCAGCACCCCGAGGTTGAAGTCGAAGATCGGGCGCGGGTAGCGGCCGGTGAGGAGAATCGCGAAGAAGGCGCCCACGCTGAGGACGGCGAAGACGATCCAGAGGAGGAACAGGACGATCCAGTGCGGGATCGCCAGGATCCACTTCACCAGCCACAACCAGCGGGACAGCGGCAGGTCGAGCCGGGCATCGACGCGCACCGGCTGCTCGGTCACCGGCAAGGCCATGGGGATCAGCTCCTTCGGAAGCCGCCGTGGCCGTGGCTTTCACGGCGGTTCTGTGTCTCACGGTGCCCTCGGTGGCCGAGGACCGGCGGTGGGCCCCGCTTCGCCCAGCGGACCGGGACCGGTCAGGTCGTGGAACGGGACGGAGTCCCCCGCCGCCGGGTGGCTCATCCGGTGCACCCCGCTCACGGCCGTCCGAGGCCGGGGTTCTCGGGGTCCAGGACGTCGGATACGGCGAGGCGGGGAGTGGGCGAGCCTTCCGGCCCGTAACCGAGGCGGATCAGCACCTGCGCGAAGCCCGGGCCTTCCCTCGGGTCGCGGGCGACCCAGCGCAGTTCCGGCCACTCCATGGCCTGGTGCAGGAGTGATGCCCGGATCTGGTGCAGGGTCGCGACCAGCAGGACGTGCTCCAGCGCGATGCCGGCGCGGAGCCAGTCCGCGGGCGTGTCGCCCCGGGTGGCGAGGACGGCGATGCACGGCTCAGCCTCGAACGCGGCCGGTGGCAGTGGCTCGACGGGGTGGATGGCGGAGAAGTCCCGCATCGGCATCCGGCCTGCGCTGTCCTGTGGACCGAGCGCGCTGCGGGGAATCCCGTAGGCGGGCGCATCGGGCCCCTGGATCCAGCTGCGGCTCTCAGCACCGCGCATGGGGTCCGTGGTGTTGCGGCGCTCGGCCTCCGCGGTCAGTTCCAGCAGCCGGGTTCGCTCCTCACCGGCCGGGAAGCGCAGCTGGGCCTCCTCCGCCGACGCGGTCTCGGCAAGCCGGTCGAGCACTGCGGCAGGGATCGGCGGCCCGGTGAACGGGGTCCGGACGGTGTGCCGCCGCCAGATCGCGTCGTAGAGCTCGGTGGTACTGGCGAGCTGGACGCGGGAGAGCTCGTCCAGTTCGATCGCGGCCAGCAGGTCGGGTTCGGCGGAATCGGGCAGCAGACGGAGCAGCGGCGCCCAGCCCATCCGGCGGGCGGCGATGCGGAGGTTGAGAATCGCGGCTCCCACGGAGATGTGCAGCGCGCGCCGGTCCGGGTCGGTGACCGGCAGCGAGCGTTCCTGGAGCGCGCGTACCTGGAGGGTCGAGGTGTCCGGGTCCAGCCGGAAGCGCCAGGGCTGGGTGTTGTGGATGGACGGCGCGGCGACCGCGGCGGAGATCAGTTTCTCCAACGCGGCTGCGTCGAGGGCCAAGGTGTCCATGGGATGCTCCCTGGTTCGGCGGGTTCAGCCGGATACCGGCCCGGCGGAGCCGGATCTCAGGGTGTCCAGGCGGTGGCGGTACTCGTCGGCGTCGATCTCGCCCCGGGCGAAGCGTTCGGCGAGCAGCCGTTCCGGCGACGGCGGCGGGGCCGCCTGGGTGTCGGGCGGGCCTTGCCGGGGCAGGTGGCCGAGGTAACGGGTCAGGGCGATTGTGACGACGATCAGCAGTCCCAGGAGCAGCAGGATGCTGATGATCATGAAGCCGAAGCCCCAGCCACCCATCTCATGGTCGTTCCAGTACCTCATCGCGGGCTCCCGGTCGTGCCGACGAGGCTGTTGCCTCACTCCCCACGGTGCGCCCCGTCGAGGGAGTCCGGCTTGGGCCGACCGGCCCGGACTTCCGGACCGGTCGGGCTCACCGCGGCCGGGGCGGGTGCTGCTCGGTGTCGGCGTGCGCGGCGATCACGGCCGCCTGGAGCCGTCGTTCGACACCGAGTTTGGCGAGCAGCCGCGACACGTGGTTCTTCACCGTCTTCTCGGCGAGGTAGAGCTCCTGGCCGATCTCCCGGTTGGTCCTCCCCTCCCCCACCAGCGCGAGGATCTCCCGCTCCCGCGGGGTCAACTGGGACAGCGCGGCCTCGGCGTCGGACTCGTCGTGGTGGCGCAGGCTCTCCATCAGTTTCCGGGTGGTGGCCGGGTCCAGCATCGACTGCCCCGATGCCACCGTGCGCACTGCGCTGACCAGGTCGGCGCCCTTGACCTGCTTCAGGACGTATCCGGCGGCGCCGGCCATGATCGCGTCGAGCAGGGCCTCGTCGTCGTCGAACGAGGTCAGCATCAGGCACACCAGCCCGGGCATCCGATCGCGCAGCTCGCGGCAGACGGTCACGCCGTTGCCGTCCGGCAGCCGTACGTCCAGCACCGCGACCTGGGGCCGCAGGGCGGGCACCCTGGCCAGTGCCTGCGCGCAAGTGCCGCCCTCACCGACGACCTCGATGTCGGGTTCGGCCTCCAGCAGGTCCCGCACTCCGCGCCGCACCACCTCGTGGTCGTCGAGCAGGAACACGCGCAGGGGCTGCCGGGACTCGCCGGCCTCGGTCTCGTCCATCGATCGTCTCCTGAACCGGACGGCGGACACCTGCCTCGATTGTCCCCGGGGCGCGGCCAGGCCGCAGAGGACGCCGGGGACGTACGGACCCGGGTGGTCAACAGGGTGGCCCGGTGGGCCCCGGCGAACGACGCGGTCGGTGCAGGCCGAGGGGACGGCCGGGCGGTGGTAGGGAGGGTCCCGCGCGGCGGTGGGTGTTGCGTCGACCGGATGCCGAAGGTGAGGGCCGTTCGTTCTTCCCGGCTCTGGTCACCACCGCGCTGACCTGCATCCTGGGCGATGCTCGGAGTGTGAACGGACACCGGACCGCGGTCGGACGGGTCATCCTCGGGTCGGCGGTCGCCATCGCCGTCCACGGCCTCCTCCTCCGGCCTCACCTGCTGACCTGGGGAGCGACCCGCGGCGAGGCCGAACGCGCGTACCCGGGGGACGAGCTGGTCCCGGATGCGAACAGCATGTCGACGATGGCCTCAACCCTTCCCGGGCCACCGGCGAAGGTGTGGCCGTGGCTGGCGCAGATGGGCCACGACCGCGCGGGCTGGTACAGCTGGGACTGGCTGGACAACGGCGGACGGCCCAGTGCGGACCGCCTCGTCCCGTGGTGGCAGCACCCGGCCGTGGGGCAGCGGCTGAACTCGACGTCCGGCGGCCGCAGCTGGTTCACGGTTGCGGAGCTCGTACCGGAACGGACTCTGGTGCTGCGTGCCGACCTGCGGCTGCCCTCCGGCCGCCCGTTCGATCCGGCCGAGGGGCCGGCACCCCGGGCGTTCGTCTCGTCGATCTGGAGCTTCCACCTCGAACCGGCCGACGCTGGCACCCGTCTGGTCGTCCGTACCCGCGGGCGAAGCCGTCCGCGCCTGCTCACCGGCCCCTTGGACCTGCTGTTCTGGGAGCCCGCCCATCTCGTCATGCAGACCAGACAGTTCCATAACCTTCGCGCACGCGTCCGCGCGGCGCGGTGACCTCGGCATGCGGTACGTGCCGCGCCGGCGCGCCGACCGCGGCGAGGGCTGATCACGCCGGGCGCCGGGGAGGTCACGCAGGGGCGACGGCCCTGACATCGACGTCCACGACGCCGGGGACGGCCCGGACCAGAGACTCCAGGACGGCGGGGGTCGAGGTGTCGGGCAGGGTGCCGGCCAAGGTGATCCTGCCCTCCTCCGCCCGGACCTCGACTGCCGCGGCTAGCGTGGGGTGGAGCGCTGCGAGGAGTTCGAGTCTCACCTGGCCGGCGAGATCCTCGTCGGTCCGAAGGTGGATCTTGAGCAGGTCACCCCGGCTGACGATGCCGACCAGGAAGCCTTCCTCGTCGACCACGGGAAGACGTTTCAGGTGGCCGCGGGCCATGGCCCGGGCGGCTTCCGCCGTCGGGCTCTGCGCATGCACGGTGACGGCCGGCTCCGACATCACCTGGTTGGCGGTGAACGCCTCGGCTCGTTCGGGCTCGCGGTCCTGGGTCGTCAGCAGGTCGGCCTCGGAGACGACTCCGACCACGCGGCCGTCGCCGGCGAGGACGGGCACCGCGCTGACCTTCCACTGCCGGAGCGCGTCCAGGATCTCTCGGAACGTCGCACCGCGGCCGACGGCGACGACGGCGTGCGTCATCACCTCACCGACGCTGTTCCACTGGGGTGTCATGGTGTGCTCCCGAGGGGATCGGGGTGTGCTGCGGGGCCGGGGCCGGCGCTGCCTTCCCGGAGAGCACTGAAGGACAGCGGTCCCAGCAGGTCGGAGAGGCGTTGCAGGACGTCCAGGAAGAGGTCGTCGACGGCCAGGAGCCTGACGAGCCGGGCCCCGTCCAGCACGGGCAGTCGCCGCACCCCGGTCCGGCGGAGAACCCGGTAGGCGGTCTCCAGGTCGTCGGTCACGTCCACCGTGACGGCGGGAGCCGACATGAACTCGAACACCGGAGTCTCCGGGTCGGCGCCCGGGGCCAGCGCCCGGACCACCAGGTCACGGTCGGTGAGGACGCCGTGCAGGGTGGCGTCCTCGGCGACGAGCACGCAGCCGACCGCTTCCTCGTCCATGCGGCGGGCTGCCTGCCGCACGGTGGCGGTCGGCAGCACGGCGATCGGCGGGGTGATCATCAGGTCGGCGACTCGCATCGCTCCTGCTCCAGGGTGATCGCGGGCGTTCGGCACCTCGCACGGGTGCCGGTGGTCGTGAGGACCGTGCAGTGCCTCGGCACGCCCGTGCGGCTGGTTGTGTCTTCAGGAGAACGTCCGGTGCCAGGTTGAGGCCAGGGCAGGCCGGTACCGGGCAGGTGGGCCGGTCGGCCCTGGCGGGTGGGCCCCCGCCGGTGATGTCCTGGGGCCACGGGCGACGCGCCGTGTCATGGCCCCGAGGTCTCGACGATGCCGTCACGGCCCGGAGTCGGGTCGCGTTCCGGGCCGGCCGTCCGCCTCGTTCCGAACCCTGGGAGCAGCGATGCGCCGTGTGATCCGGTTCGCCGACCTCCGGCGTGAGGACGTCGGCGTGGTCGGGGGAAAGAACTCCTCGCTGGGCGAGTTGATCGGACATTTGGCGCCGGCGGGCGTCCGGGTGCCGGACGGGTTCGCCACCACCGCCGACGCCTACCGGGAGTTCCTGGACACCGGCGGCCTCGGCGGACGGATCCGTGCACACCTCGAGCGGTTGCACGCGGGCGCGGATCTCCCCGAGGTCGGCGCTGCGGTACGCGCTGCCGTGCTGGCCACCGACCTGCCTGCCGAGTTGGAGCGGGAGCTGAGCGCCTGCTATGAGCAACTGGCGCGCGGGGTGGGACGGACCGAGCCCGATGTGGCGGTGCGCAGCAGCGCGACTGCGGAGGACCTTCCCGAGGCGAGCTTCGCCGGGCAGCAGGAGACGTTCCTGAACGTCCGGGGCCGTGACGCTCTTCTGGGCGCCTGTCGGCGCTGCTTCGCCTCGCTGTTCACCGACCGGGCGATCGATTACCGGGAGCGCCTCGGTTTCGACCACCTGTCGGTCGCGTTGTCGGTGGGGGTCCAGCTGATGGTCCGATCGGATCTTGGCGGGGCCGGGGTGATGTTCACGCTGGATCCCGAGACCGGCTTTCCGGACGTGGTGGTGGTGAGTGCGGCCTGGGGGCTCGGTGAGACGGTGGTCAGCGGGCAGGTCGAGCCTGACGAGTACACGGTGTTCAAGCCGCTGCTCGGTGACGACGCGCTGAACCCGGTCGTCCAGGCCGCACTCGGCGCCAAGCGCAGCAAGGCGGTGTACGCCGACGAGGGTCTGACTCGCACCGTGGAGACGTCTCCCGAGGAGCGGGCCGGCCGGGTGCTCGATGATGCCGAGGTCCGTAGGCTGGCCGAGTGGGCGGTCGCGGTGGAACGGCACTACGGGTGCAGGATGGACCTGGAGTGGGCCAAGGACGGCCGGACCGGACAGCTGTTCATCGTGCAGGCCAGGCCGGAGACCGTCCAGTCGCGGCAGCACGGGGCCGTCTTTCACCGCTACCGGCTGACCGGCGGCGGTGAGCGGCTGATCGACGGGATCGCCGTCGGTGAGGCTGTGGGCGTGGGTCCGGTGTGCAGCCTGGACAGTCCGGCGGACCTCGATCGGTTCCCTACCGGCTCGGTCCTGGTCACGGCGATCACCGACCCGGACTGGGAGCCGCTGATTAAGCGGGCGGCCGCCATCGTGACCGATCACGGCGGCCGCACCTCGCACGCGGCAATCGTCAGCCGGGAACTCGGCGTGCCCGCGCTGGTGGGCACGGGCCGGGCCACCACCGTCCTGGCGGACCGTCAGGAGGTCACCGTCTCGTGTGCCGAGGGCGCCGAAGGACATGTCTACGCCGGGCGGGTCGACTACGAGGAGTCGGAGATCGATCTGGGCTCGCTGCCGGGGACCCGGACGAAGGTGATGCTGAACCTGGCCGACCCCGCCGCCGCGTTCCGGTGGTGGCGCCTGCCGGCCGACGGCGTCGGACTGGCCCGGATGGAGTTCATGGTCGCGCACCAGGTGCGGGTACACCCGATGGTCCTGGTGCACCCCGACCGCCTCTCCCCCGAGGACCGCCGCCTCGTCGACGAGATCAGCAGCGGGTACAGCGACCGTACGGAGTACTTCGTCGACCGGCTGGCGCAGGGCGTCGCCCGGATCGCCGCCGCCCGCTGGCCGGAGCCGGTGGTGGTGCGGACCAGCGACTTCAAGTCCAACGAGTACGCCCGTCTGATCGGCGGCGGGCCGTTCGAGCCGGTCGAGGCCAACCCGATGATCGGGTGGCGGGGGGCGAGCCGCTACTACGACGAGCGCTACCGGGAGGGATTCGCCCTGGAATGCCGGGCGCTGCGCAAGGTTCGGGACGCGATGGGACTCACCAACGTTGTGGTGATGATCCCGTTCTGCCGGACGCCGCAGGAGGCCGACGACGTGCTCGCCGTGATGGCCGATGACGGGTTGGCCCGTGGCCGGAACGGGCTACGGGTCCACGTGATGGCGGAGATCCCGGCCAACATCATGCTGGCCGAGCAGTTCGCGGAGCGCTTCGACGGCTTCTCGATCGGCAGCAACGACCTCACTCAGCTCACCCTGGGGATCGACCGCGACTCGGAGCTGTTGGCGCATCTGTTCGACGAACGCAATCCGGCCGTCACCCGCAGCATCCAGAGCCTGATCGCCACCGCCCACGCGGCCGGCCGAACCGTCGGCCTGTGCGGTCAACGCCCGAGCAATGACCCGGACTTCACAGGCTTCCTGGTCGACGCCGGTATCGACTCCGTCTCGGTGACCCCGGACAGCTTCGCCGCCGTCAAGCAGCACGTCGCGGCGGCCGAGGACCATGCCCGGTGACCGGCCCCGGCGCGCCTGGTACAGGTGCTCTCCGGCGCCGGTCGCCCGTCCGGGGTCACGGTCGTCGCCCGTCGCGAAGGCAGGAGTGGGGTCGGGGCCTGCGGCGGTTCGATCCCGTCGTGCCCGGCCCCCGGGTCGGACCGGTCGCCGGCCCGACCCGGATGGCCGTCCGTGGTCACCTTCCCGCGCGGTAGGCGTGGGGGTGCTCCACCGGGACGTCGGTGTCGTCCTCGGTCCAGTCGAGCGTCTGGTGGACGGCGACCACGCCGTCGACCGCCCGGCACAACTGCTCGGCGATCGGGATCAGGCTCCGGCGCGGCACCCGCCCGCTGAGCGTCACCACCCCGTCCTGCACCGTCACCTGGACCTCGCCGGGGGCCAGCCAGAGGGTCTGGCCGAACACGTCGTGACCGATCTCTTCCCGGATGGCGGCGTCATGGCGCAGGAAGATCTGGAGCAGGTCGCGCCGGCTGACGATGCCGACCAGCCGGCCCACCTCGTCGACCACCGGCAGCCGCTTCACCTTGTGCCGGTCCATCGCTCGCGCCGCCTCCGGGATCGTCCAGCCCGGACGGGCGGTCACGGCCGGGCTGGTCATCAGCCCGCCCGCGGTCTCCGCCTCCGCCCGGGCACGGTCGTGCGCGTCCAGCCAGCGGCCGGGGGCAGCTCCCTCGGGGTCCGGCAGGACGGCCTCCTTTCGGATCAGGTCGGCCTCCGAGACCATGCCGATCGGCCGCCGATGCTCGTCGACGACCGGAATGGCGGTGATGTCGTTGCGGTGGAAGAGCGCCGCGATCTCCTTGAACGGCGTGTCGGGCCCGGCGGTGACGACCTCCTGGGTCATCACGTCCTGGACGCTGCGGTGCTGCATGGTCCTCACCCCTTCGCAGGTCGTGCCGTACCCCCACTGTCCGCTTCCGCTGGACGGCCGGCACAGGGCCGTTCGGTCCAGCAACCCTGCCCGGAGCGGCCCAGGACAGCGGGCAGGTGCAGCGTCACCGCCCCGGTCTGCTGACATTCCTCGGCGGGGTCGGCACCGTAACGGGCAGCAAGTTCCTGGTGGAGACCGACCACGCCCGGATCATGGTGGACTGCGGCCTGTTCCAGGGCCTGGCCGAGCGTCGCCGCCGCAACTGGCGCCCGGGCCGCTCGACCCGGCGGACGTCCAGGCGGTGGTCCTCACCCACGCTCACCTGGACCACTGCGGCTACCTTCCGCGCCTGGTCCGCGGTGGCTTCCGCGGTCCGGTGCTCACCACCTCGAACACAGCCCCGCCTGGCGGACTCGTCCTCCGCGACAGCGAACACCTGCTCCGCGAGGACGCCGACCACGCCAACCAGCACGGCTGATCGAAGCACCGGCCGGCCGAGCCGCTGTACGACGAGGACGACGTCGAGCGCACTGTTGAGATGTTCGACCCCGTCCCGTTGGACGCCGCCGTGGAAGTCACCGGGGGCACAGTGCTGCGGCTGCACCGTGCCGGGCACATCCTCGGCTCCGCCTGGGCCCACCTGACCTTGGAGGACGGGCGTAGCCTGGCCGCCAGCGGGGATCTCGGCCGGCCCGTCCATCCCCTGCTGCGCCCGCCGGAGCCGTTCGGCGGTGCCGACGTGCTGCTGATGGAGTCCACCTACGGCAACCGCCACCACGAGGAGACCGCAGCCCGCGACTCGCGGCCCTGCAGATCTATCGCGACGCCTTCGCCACCCGGTCCCCCGAACTGCGCCCCCGATGTGTCGGACGAGGGTGACGCCGCCGAAGTGATCGACTGGCTGCGGGACGCCCCGCCGCCGAGCGCCACCTACCTGGTGCACGGCGAACCGGAGGGCTCCCAGGCACTGCGCGACCGGATCGACCACGAACTCGGCTGGACCGCGGTGGTCCCCCGCCCCGGTGAGCACGTGCTCGTTTGCTGAACGAACGTGTGGCCGGGCCGCTCAGGTGGTGTCGGCCGCGACGTCGTCGACGTCCCATCCGAGATGGTCGGTGAGACCGGCCAGGCCGTCGATGGCGGCGACCCGCAGGCACAGGGCAGCGGCGTCGGCGCGCGAACGGGTGCGCCCCGCGAGGACGACATGGCCGCGCTCGCACCGGACCCGCAGTGAGCCGGGCACCACCCCGGATCCGGGGGTGAGGGCCAGCGCGAGTGTCTCGATGCGCATCGCCTCGTCATCCGTTCGCAGCGAGTCCAGCAGGTCGTGCGGTGCGAGCATCCCGATCAGCCGCCCGTCGCCGTCCACGACCGGGAGGTGGTGCACGCGCGCCCGGCGGGCGAGACGGACCGCTTCGCCGACGGTCCGGTCCTGCTTCACGGTGACGGCCGGTGAGGTCATCAGGTCGCCTGCGGTGATCTCGGCCCGGTGGCCGCGCCCGGTCTCCTCGCCCGCGTAGGCGGCGAGCAGGTCCGAGACCGAGACCACGCCGATCGGCGCTCCTTCGGGCGAGAGCACGGGCAGCACACCGCGCCGGGACGCGGTGATCGCGGTGACCATGGTGGCGAAGTCGGAGGCCGGGACGACGGCGATGGTGGGGCGTGTCATCCAGTCGCGGACCGGGGCGCTGCCGACGGCCCGTGCGGTGCCGAGGTTGGTGAGGGACTGTCCCGACCTGCCGTCGAGCATGCTGTGGTTCATCTTTCCTCCGGGGCGGCGTTGCCCGGCGGTCGGCGCAGCCGGCGCAGGTAGGGGTCGAAGGCGGGCAGGGGCTCCAGGCGGATTCGGGCGTCGACGCAGACGAGTCCGTCCGGCCCGGCGATCAGGGGGTTGAGGTCGGCCTCGGCGAGCTGCGGGAGGTCGGTGGCCAGCCGGGACAGTGCGGCGAGCACCCGCTGCACGGCAGCCAGGTCGACCGGTGGCGTGCCCGGGCGGCCCAGGAGCAGCGGGGCGCTGCGCAGTTCGGTGACCATCGTGGTGAGGTCGCGTTCGGTCAGTGGCGCGAGCCGGGTGGAGCGGTCGTCGAGGACGTCGGTGGCGGTGCCCCCCAGGCCGAGGACGACCAAGGGGCCGAAGACCTGGTCCTTCGTGATGCCGGCGAGCAGTTCGAGGCCTGGCCCGGCCATCGGCTGCACGACGACGCCGGCCATCCGGTCGCCGAAGCTCGCGGCGAACTCGCGGTAGACCGTGCGGACTTCGCTGTCCGGTCCCAGGTCGGTGCGGACCGCTCCGGCCGCGCTCTTGTGGACCTGCTCCGGCCAGTAGGCCTTGAGCGCGACCTTCCCGTCGTGGCCGGCCGGACGCAGGGACTGCGCGGCGACGACGGCGGCGTGTTCGTCCCCGGCCCACACGGAGGTCGTCAGCGGGAGCCCGTAGTGCTCGAGGAGCCGGGCGGTTGCGGCGGGGTCGAGCCAGCCGCCTTCGGGCCGGGACGCGAGGAACTGGTCGGCGAGCCGCCGGGCCGCCTCGGGGTCGGTCCCGGTGGCCTCGGCCAGGGGTCCGGTCGGTTCGGCCAGCCACCGCGCGCGGTCCCGGGCGTGGGCGAAGGCCCGGGCGGCGGCAGCGGCGTCGGCGTAGACGGGGAGCTGCCCGCCGTCCGCGCAGGTGAGATACCGGATCGGCACCTCCTGGCTGACCCGGACGGCGGCCATCGGGATCTTCCTCCGGGCGGGTGCGTCCAGCAGCGCGCGGACCGGGTCCTGGTCGGCGTTCACGGCCAGGGCGGTCGGGACCAGACAGATCAGCAGGGCGTCAACGGCCCGGCTGCGCACCAGGACGTCCACGCACCGACGTAGTTCGGCGGGGTCGGCGGCCGCGGTGGTGTCCACCGGGTTGGTGGCGCTCGCGCCGGCGGGGAGCAGGCCGAGTAGCTCGCCCGCGAGGTCGGCGGGCAGCGTCGGCAGGCTCAGTCCCGCCTCGGCGCAGGCGTCGGCGGCCAGGATGCCGATGCCGCCGGCGTTGGAGACCACGGCGACGGTGCCGCGGGTTCCGGGCAGCGGCTGGCTGTGCAGGAGGGCGGCGGTCTCGACCAGTTCGGCGATGCTGCGGGCGGCGGTGATGCCGGCCTGGCGGAAGAGGGTCTCCCGGGTGACGGTCGGGGTTGCGGCGGCGGCCGTGTGCGAGGCGGCGCCGCGGCGCCCGGCGGTGGAGCGTCCGGCGTCCACGGTGAGCACGGGGAGCGTGCGGGTGACCCGCCGGGCCGTGCGGGCGAAGGCGCGGGGGTTGCCGAAGGATTCGAGGTGGAGCAGGGCGAGGTCGGTCGTTCCGTCGCTCTCCCACCACTGGAGCAGGTCGTTGCCGCTGACGTCGTACTTGTCCCCGAGCGAGACGAAGCTGGAGACGCCGATACCGAGCCAGGCGAGCCGCTCCACCAGGGCGATGCCGACGCCGCCGGACTGCGCGGCCACCCCGGCGGTGCCCGGCAGCGGGAACACGCCGCCGAACTCGGCGTCCAGGCGGACCTGCGGGTCGGTCTGCGCGATGCCGAGGCTGTTCGGACCGACCAGGCGCATGCTGTGGTTCCGGCAGGCCCGCATCAGCTGCCGGGCAGTGGCGGCGTCCAGGCCGGAGGTGAGGACCACCAGGGCACGGACACCGGCCAGGCCGCATTCCTGCGCCACGCCCGCCACCGCGGCGGGCGGGACGGCCAGCACGGCGAGGTCGGGCACTTCCGGGAGGGCCGCGACCGACGGATGGGCCGGCTCGCCGGCGACCGTCTCGGCATGCGGGTTGACGGCCCACAGCGGGCCGGTGAAGCCGCCCTGGCGGATCTTGCGCAGGACCGCGTGGCCGACCGACCCGGGCCGCCGGGAGGCGCCGATCACCGCGGCGGAGCGGGGCCGTAGCAGCGCGGTGAGGCTGGCCACGTCGGCGGCGCGCCCGCGCTCGTCCACGGCGGCGCGGTAGTGCTCGTCGGCCTCGTCGAGCGGCACCCGGACCCGGACCTCGCCCTGCTCGAGGTGGCGGTGGACGGGCAGCCCGAGGTCGGAGAAGACCTGGTGGACGGCCCTGTTGCCGGCGAGGGTGTCGGCCTCGATGGTGTGGATGCCGCGCTCGCGGGCCGCGTGGACCAGGTGCTCGATCAGCAGGGTCCCCACGCCTCGGTGCTGCCAGGCGTCGGCCACGGACAGGGCCAGCTCCGCAGTGTCCTCGTGACCGGCCTCGGCCTCGTAGTCGGCCTCTCCGACCAGTTCGTCCCCGGCCCAGGCTCCCAGCGCCAGGAAGCCGGGCCGGGGCGGTCCGCACAGCCGGTCGGCGGCGAGCCGCGGTGCCAGGCGGCTGACGCCGAGGAAGCGCATCCGGCGGCTCGCCTCGGACATCCGCACAGCGTGCAGGTCGAGCGCGGCGGCCCGGTCCTCCGGTCCGAGCGGCCGGATGATCGCGGTGGTGCCGTCGGCCAGCAGGGCCTCGGCAGCGGACGGCAAGCGCTCGACGGTGGACATCTTTCGGCTCCCTCGCTCCGGCCACGGCAGGCGCCCGGTGGCGGGTCGGTTCCAGCGTCCGCCTGCACCGGGGCACCACGCCAGGGCCGGTCGGCCCGCCGATGGGCCCGGGTGCCTGTGGTGGACCCCCTTGCGATGTCTTCGGGTCCGAACGGCCCTGGTCCCGGGTGCCCGGCCGAGTCAACGATGGGAGGGCGGAGGAGGGCGACTGTCGGCCGGACACGGGGGCCGTGGCAGGAGAGGGACGATGTTCATGAGTACAACGGATCGCGGTCGTGCCCAGGGACGCCCCGCGCACCCCGGCGATGTCGGCCGCCGCATCGCCCACCGCCGTGAGCAGCTGGGCCTCACCCGTGAGCAGGTGGCGGCAGGCTCCGGGATGGCTGCCAACTACCTCGAGTACCTGGAGTCGCGGCCCGCCGCCGTCGACCTGGAGACCGTCACCGCCCTTGCGGGAACGCTCGGCACCTCGGTCTGGTACCTGCTCGGCGGTGGACTCGACCTGCCACCCGGACAGGCGTCGCCGGCCGTCCGCCCGGCGGTGGAGGAACTGCAGCCCTGGGAGTGCTGGGCGAAGTTGGAGCCGGGAGGCGTCGGCCGGGTCGCCCTGGCGACGCCCGAAGGTCCGGAGATCCTGCCGGTCAACTACCGCATCCTGGACGGCACGGTGCTCTACCGCACGACGGCGCGGAGCACTGCCGCAGCCGCGGTGGGCGAGCGCGTCGCCTTCGAGGTCGACCGGCTCGACGAGGCCCTCGGCACCGGCTGGAGCGTTCTCGTCACCGGCCCGGCGCACCAGGTCACCGAGGCGGACGCCGTGGAGTGGTTCGGGAGACACGCCGACCCCCGGCCCTGGGTCGGCGGTGAGCGCGACACCTGGGTGCGGATCCGCCCACACAAGGTCACCGGACGCATCATCCGCACCGTCGAGACGATGCCCTCCGACGACACGCCGTGAGCGACAGCCGCGCCCGCCCCCAGGTCCCGGCGCCTTCCCACCCCTGGAGGCTCGCCTACGAGGGCTTCGACCCGGCCGAGGAGGGCATCCGCGAGGTGCTCTGCGCGGTCGGCAACGGCTACCTCGTCAGCCGCGCGGCCGCACCCGAGTCCCGCGCCGACGGTATCCACTACCCCGGCACGTACCTGGCCGGCTGTTACGACCGCGCGGTCTCCGTCGTCGACGGCCGCACCGTCGAGAACGAAGACCTGATCAACTGCCCGAACTGGCTGCCCTTCACCTTCCGCCCGGAGGAAGGCACCTGGTTCACCGGTCCCGCCGCGACCGAGCAGCTGGAACTGGACCTGCGCCGCGGCGTACTGACCCGGCACGCCCTGGTCGTCGACGACCAGGGCCGCCGGACCCGGCTGACCCAGCGCCGGATCGCCAGCCAGGCCCAGCCGCACCTGCTCGCCCTGGAGACGGAGCTGGTCCCCGAGAACTGGTCCGGCCGGCTGGAGATCCGCTCGGCGCTCGACGGGAACGTGTCCAACACCGGCGTCGCCCGCTACCGGGGCCTGACCGGCCGTCACCTCGTGCCGGACGGGCAGGGGGCGGACGCCGACGGCACGCTGTGGCTCCAGGTGGCCGCCGCCGGGTCGCCGCTGCGCATCGCACTCGCCGCCCGCACCCTCGCGCACCGCGGCGGCGCTCCCCTCGCCACAATCCGAACCGACGAGGTTCGGGAGGGCCTGGCCGCCCAGGTCTTCGTCCTGGCGGCGGAGCAGGGATCGCCGGTGACCGTGGAGAAGACGGTGGCGGTGTTCACCTCCCGTGACCCGGCGATCGGCGCTCCCCTGCGCGCCGCCCGGACGCTGGTGGAGCAGGCACCCGATTTCGCCCGGCTGGTCCGCGACCACGCCCTGCGGTGGACGGAGCTGTGGAGCCGTTGCCGGATCGACGCGGACTTCGACGGCATCGGCACCGTGCGGCTGCACCTGTTCCACCTGCTGCAGACCTACTCCGAGCACTCGGTCGACCTGGATGTCGGCATCCCGGCCCGGGGTCTGCACGGCGAGGCCTACCGCGGCCACGTCTTCTGGGACGAGCTGTTCGTCCTCCAGTTGCTCAACCTGCGCTTCCCGGAGCTGGCCCGGGCCGTGCTGCGCTACCGCCACCGCCGGCTCGACGCCGCCCGGCAGGCCGCCCGGGCGGTCGGCCTGAGCGGCGCGATGTACCCCTGGCAGAGCGCCTCCGACGGCCGGGAGGAATCCCAGCAGCTCCACCGGAACCCGCTGTCCGGCCGCTGGCTGCCCGACCACAGCCACCTCCAGCACCATGTCGGCTCCGCCGTCGCGTACAACGTCTGGCAGCACTACCAGGCCACCGGCGACGTGGACTTCCTCGCCACCACCGGCGCCGAGATGGTCCTGGAGGTCGCCCGTTTCTGGTCCTCGGCGGCGGTGTACGACCCTCGACGCGGGCGTTACTCGATCCGCGGCGTCGTCGGGCCGGACGAGTACCACGACGCCTACCCCTGGTCCGACCGGCCGGGGCTGGACGACAACGCGTACACCAACGTGCTGGCCTCCTGGGTACTCGCCCGCGCGCTCGACACCATCGACGTGCTGCCCGGCTACCGGCGCGACGAACTGCTGGAGCGGCTCGCGCTCGACCGGGGTGAGCTCGACCGCTGGCAGGAGGTGAGCCGCCGACTGCACGTTCCGTTCCACGACGGCGTGCTGAGCCAGTTCGACGGCTACGAACGCCTGGCCGAACTCGACTGGTCCGCCTACCGGCGGCGCTACCCCGACCTGCGCCGGCTCGACCGGATCCTGGAGGCCGAGGGCGACACGGCCAACCGTTACAAGGCGTCCAAACAGGCGGACGTCCTCATGTTGTTCTACCTGTTCTCCGCGCGCGAGGTCCGCGACCTCCTGCGGCGGCTCGGCCATCGGGCCGGCCCCGAGCTGCTGCGCCGCACGACCGGCTACTACCTGCGGCGCACCGTCCACGGCTCGACGCTCAGCGCGGTGGTGCACGCCTGGGTCCTGACCCGCAGCGACCGCCGGGCCTCGTGGCGGTTCTTCCGCGACGCTCTCGCCGGCGACCTGGCCGACGTGCAGGGCGGGACCACCGCCGAGGGCATCCACCTCGGTGCCATGGCGGGCACCGTGGATCTGCTGCAGCGCTGCTACACCGGCCTGGAAATCCGCCGGGACACGCTCTGGCTGGCCCCCCGCCTGCCGTCGGCGATCGGCCGGGTGGAACTTGACCTCCGGTACCGCGGCCACTGGGGCGTCACCCTCTGCGTAGACCGGCGCACCGCCACCGTCAGCCTTCGCGAGAGTCCCCAGGCCCCCATCAGGGTCGGCTTCCGGGGCTCTCCGACGACCGTCCGGCCGGGCGAGAGCCAGCGGTTCTCACTCTGAAACCGCGCGTTCGGCCCGGCCGGAAGCCTCTGCCGCCGAGGACACCCGATGGCAGTGCGACGAACGGCTCCTCGCCGGCGGCGGGAACGAACGCGTTCCGGTCCGCCCCGGCGTCACGCCGGCTGCTGGGAGCGCAGCTCGTTCCCGATCTCGCGGGCCCAGCTCCGGATCTGCTCCGGGTTCCGGAAGTCGCCGCCCTTGCCGTGCTTGACCAGACCGCGGGCGATCCACCCGGGGGTCTCGGAGGTCAGACTGCCGCCGAAGGTGACGTGGCCGCGGGCGTGCAGGTGCTCCACGGCCTTCGCCGCGCCCGGCACCGGCGGGATCTCCTGTTGCTCGGCGGAGCTGTCCACCGGGCCGCTGCTGAACAGCCAGACCGGACGGTGGGCCAGTGCCTCTGCGTTGCGGTCGGCGCAGCTCAGGGCGGAGCGCTGCCAGTGGCCGGCGTAGAGCGCACTGCCCAGGATGACGGCGTCGAAGCCAGTCACATCCCGGACGTCCGAGGCGGGGACGACGTCGGCGTCGAACCCGTCCTCCTCCAGGGCGCGACCGATCTCTTCGGCGATGCCTGCGGTGGCGCCGTGCTTGCTGCCGTAAGCCACGAGGATCTTCTGCTGCTTCATGGGACTCCTCCCTGGGTGGCGGTCGTGGCTTCCGGCCGGCCGACAGCTCCAGCGTGGACTGCGCACGGCACGCGGGCCAGGGCCGCATGCCCTTCTCCCGCGGGCCGGTCGGCCCTGCTGCCACTGGTCGGCGGGATGCTGTCGGGCCCCGCGATCGTGTTCGCGTCGCTCACCCCGGGGCGTCGATGCGCACGGCTCCGACGCCCCGGTGCTGGGCGTTGCCGCGATCGGAGCGCGATCAGCCGGGCCGGCGGACGATCACCACGGGGCAGGAGGCGTGCATCGCACACCGCGTGCTCACCGAGCCGAGCAGGGCGCGGGCGAAGGTCCCGTGGCCGCGGCTGCCGACGACCAGCAGTTCGGCACCGGTGGCCGCGTCCAGCAGGACGTCTGCCGGGTTGCCCTGGACCAGGTGTTCGCGCACCTCGACCGGCCGATCGTCCCCCAGCACCTCGTGGATCTCCTGGTCGAACCGCCGGCGTGCCGTCTCCGCCTCGAGCGTGGGGTCGACCACGGTGGGACCGGCGAAGAGGGGAACGCCCTCCCACGCTCCCACCACGTCCACGGTCGCGCCCATCAGGGCTGCCTGCCGGACCGCCCAGCGCAGCGCTGCCTGTGACGAGGGCGAGCCGTCGATGCCCACCACGACACGGGCGCTCGAATCCTTCCCGGCCATCCAGAACCACCTCACTTCGTCTCGGTCATCTCCCACGCTGCACTCCTCCCGCCAGGTCCGCCAGCGAAGTTCCCCCGAGGCCGTCGGGGCGGGGATCACCGGACCCGGGCACTCCCGGCCATGTGCTTGGGGCCGCTCGGCCCTGCTGCTCCGGTGTCGTGCGCGTCTACGGTACGAAAAGGGCCCGGCATCGCGTGGGCCGCCCATGATCACCGTTGGAGGAGCCATGGCATCCGCCGGTAGACGACGTCCGATCGTCCTCGGTGTCGACGCCCGGGACCACGGGCAGCTCGCGACATTCTGGGCCGCAGACGAGGCGGATCGGCGAGGACTGCCGTTGTTGCTGGTCCACGCCGTTCCCCAGCTGACCACGGACCTGTGCGGCGTGGACCCGCGCTACAACGAGGAACTCCACCGCAACGGCAGCCAGGTGCTCGGCCGGGCGGCGGCGTTGGCGGGCGAGCGGCACCCCGGTCTGGAGGTGACCTGCACCCTCGTGGACGGCGAACCGGGCCAGGTGCTGTGCCGGGAGTCCCGGCAGGCCGAGGCCGTCGTGCTCGGCTCGCGTCGGCTCTCCCGTACCGAGGAGTTCCTCAGCACCTACTCGGTGGCCGTCCCGGTGAGCGCCCAGGCCACCTGCCCGGTGATCGTCGTCCGCGAACCCGAGCACATCACCCAGGAGCCGCCTTACCTCGTGGTCGGGGTGGACGGCAGCCCGCCGTCGGCCGCCGCCACCGACGTCGCCTTCGACCTGGCGGCCCGGCGGGGAGCCGCGCTGCGGGCGATCTGGGTGTGGCAGTCGCAACTGATCGCGCGCGTCGACGAGCACATGGCCGTCCAGACGCTGAGGCGGCTTCTGACCGAAACCACCGCCGGGCACGCCAGCAGGTACCCCGACGTCGACCTGACCCACGAGGTGATCCGCGGCCACCCGGTGGAGGAACTGACCAAGGCATCGAGACACGCCCTCGCCGTGGTGATCGGGCGTCGCGGGCACGGCGGATTCACCGGCATGCGCCTCGGCTCCGTGCCGCACGGCCTCCTCCAGCACGCCCGGTGCCCGATCGTCACCGTGCCCCTGCCGGCCGACCACCCGGGCGCATGAGGCCCGATGGTCCCGCCACGTGCCGAATCGTCACGGCCGGCGCGCGCCGGCTCCAGCGCGCTCTTCGCGTCATCGAGCACGACCCGCACTCGGACGCCCTGACCTCGCGGCGTCCGCCCGGGCGTGGTCAGCCGCCGGTGCAGGTCCGGTCGACGGTGAGGTCAAGGAAGTGGGTGGAGCAGGAGATGCAGGGGTCGTGGTTGCGGATGGCCCGTTCGCAGATCGCGGTCAGCTCGGCGTCGGTCGGCTCCCCAGCCCTCAGGTGTTCCTGCACCGTTCGGCGGAGGTCCTCCTCGATCGCGTCCTGGTTCTGCGCGGTCGGCGGCACCAGCACGGCCTCGGTGACGGTCCCTCGCGCGTCGAGGGTGTAGCGGTGGTGGAGCAGGCCGCGGGGTGCCTCCGTCGCCCCGTGGCCGGTGCCGGCGCGTGGTGGCACCTCGACGTACGGGCGTGGCGGAGGCTCGTACGCCTCGATGAGGCGCAGGGCCTCGTCGACGGCGTGGAGCACTTCGACCGCCCGCACGATGATGCTGCGGTAGGGGTTGCGGCAGACGTCGCCCTGCCGGGGGTCGCCGAGCCCGGCGTCCTGCGCGGCCTGGACGGCGACCGGCGAGAGCAGGCGTCCGCTGATGGCGTAACGGGCGAGCGGGCCGGTCAGGTGGCGGCGGCCGTCCAGCCGGGCGTGCAGGGCGGTGGAGTGCGGGACCTGGTTCTCCACGACGTGGTCGCCGAACTCCCGGACGCCGAAGGTGCGGGTGGGCAGCGCGCGCCGGGTCGTGGCGGGAAGTCCGGCGGTGTGGGGTGCGGCCATGACGGTCGGGGTGCCCGACTCGATGGCGTAGGTGCCGGGCTCGGCCAGGGCGAGCAGGTCGTGGTCGCACCCCGCGTCGGGGAAGTCGAATCCGGCCACCCAGCGCACGGTCTGCGTGGCGTCCTCCCGCGCCCGCCTCAACTGCTCCTCCAGTGGACGCAGTTCGGCCCTGCTCGGCACCCGGTGGAAGCCTCCGAGGCGGACGTTGACCGGGTGGATCGCCCGGCCGCCGAGCAGTTCGATGATCGCGTTTCCGGCCTGCTTGAGTCGCAGCCCGCGTTCGACGTCCGCGCGCCTGGAGCGGGCCAGTTCGACGACGTTGTCGCAGCCGTGGAAGTCGGGCGCGTGCAGCAGATGGACGTGCAGGGTGTGGCTCTCGATCCACTCTCCGCAGTAGATCAGCCGCCGCAGTGCGGCCAGCTGTCCGTCCACCACCGCACCGCAGGCGTCCTCGATCGCCCGGCAGGCGCTCAGCTGGTAGGCGACCGGGCAGATTCCGCAGATCCGGGAGGTGATGTCGGGCGGTTCGGTGTAGGAGCGTCCGCGCAGGAACGCCTCGAAGAAGCGCGGGGGTTCGTAGATGGCGAGTCGCGCCTCGGCGACGTCGTCACCCTGGACCCGAAGGTACAGGGAGCCCTCGCCCTCGACGCGCGCCAGCGATCCGACGTGCAGCACCCTGGAGCCGCGATGGGTCACCGTTCCTCCTCCTTCCGTGAGGCCGCGTCGAACGCGGGGGCAGCGGTGTTGAAGGTCCGCAGCACCCGCACGACGTCGAGGGTGTCCATGCCGTCGCGGCGCAGCAGTGGGATGAAGGAGGGGAAGTTGGTGGAGTTGCTCGGACCGAAGCAGCCGTAGCAGCCGCGGCCGTAGGTGGGACAGATGGCGCCGCAGCCGGCGTGGGTGACCGGGCCGAGGCAGGGGGTGCCGTGGGCGACCGTGACGCAGACCGTGCCGCGCTGCTTGCACTCGAAGCAGACGCTGTGCGCGGGGATGTCCGGCCGGCGTCCGGCCAGGTGGGCGGTGATGACCTCCAGGAGCTGGCGACGGTCGACGGGGCAGCCGCGCAGTTCGAAGTCGACGGGGACGTGGGCGCCGATCGGGGTGGAGGTGGCGAGCGTCGCGATGTAGTCGGGGCGGGCGTAGACGGCGGCCTGGAACTCGGCGACGTCGGCGTAGTTGCGCAGCGCCTGGACGCCGCCGGCGGTGGCGCAGGCGCCGATGGTGACCAGGCGCGCGGAGACGGCGCGGATGTGCTGGATCCGTTCGACGTCCTGGGGGGTGGTCACCGAGCCCTCGACCAGGGACAGGTCGTACGGACCGGGCGCGTCGGCGCTGGAAGCCTCGAGGAAGTGTGCGATCTCCACCTGTTCGGCGAGGCCGAGCAGTTCGTCCTCGCAGTCCAGCAGGGTGAGCTGGCAGCCGTCGCAGGAGGCGAACTTCCAGACCGCGAGCTTCGGACGCCTACGGGGTTCGGCGGTCATTTCACAACTCCCTGACCAGGAGGAGTGCGCGGGCGGCCGTCCAGGTCACCACCAGGCCGTCACGGCACAGCAGGAGAGGGCCGAGCTGGCAGTGCCCGCAGTGGCCGATGGCGCAGTGCATGGTCCGCTCCAGCGAGACCGCGATCCGGTCGGGGTCGGTACCTCGGTGCACGAGTTCCGCGGCGGTGGCGCGGATCATCGGCTCGGGGCCGCAGATGAAGGCCGCAGCCGTGGTCGGATCGAAGTCGGCGCGGTCCAGCAGGGTCGTGACGACACCGACTTCCCCGTTCCACCGGTCGTCGGGGCGGTCGACGGTGACCAGCACCCGCGCCGAGCGGCCCCAGGCACGGGTCTCCGGGACGTAGAGCAGGTCCCGGGGCGTGCGGGAGCCGATCAGGACGTTCGGCCGCCCGTACTCCGGTGGCGCGGCGAGGGCGGCGCGGACGAGCGGGCGCAACGGTGCCAGACCGATGCCGCCGGCGACGACCAGCAGGTCCCGGCCGGCTGCCGAGGGCAGTTCCCAGCCGGTGCCGAACGGGCCGCGCACCCCGACCGTCGCGCCGGCCTCGAGCCCGTGCAGGGCGGCGGAGATCGCGCCGACGTTCCGGACCGTGTGCGTCAGCCTGTCCCCGTCGATGCCGCTGACCGACAGCGGGATGTCACCGACGCCGAACGCGTACACCATCGCGAACTGGCCGGGCGCGAAGGGTGGCAGAGCCGACCGAACGGGTTCCAGCACGATCGTGGCGGTGTCCGGCGCCTCGGGCACGCGTGCGATCACCCGGTAGGACCGCGGAGGTGCGGCAGCGGGCGCCGTCATCCCGCTGTTCCGCCGGTATCGGTGCCGGGCGGCGCGTAGAGGTCCAGCAGCCGGGCACGGGTCGCTGCCAGTCTACGCGCGATCACCGCCGCGACCCCGTGGGTCACCGCCAGGCCGAAGGCCGGGTCCTGCGCACACGCGGCGCGGACCCGCCCGGCATCGAACTCGGCGGCCACCAGTGTGCTGCGGGCCCGGGCGCCCAGGTGCCAGCGGTAGGGCTCGAACAGCCAGGACCAGCCGAGCAGGTCTCCTTCACCGAGGGTCTCCACGACCGCCGGCCGTCGGCCGGGGACGTGGACGTCCAGGGCCGCGCCGCCGGAGCGGATGATCCAGAACCGGTCGGCCGAGCCGCCCTCCTCGAAGATCCGGGTGCCTGCGGGGATCGACACGTCACGGGCGAACGCGGCCAGCCGGTCCCGGTGGCCCGGCGGCAGTGCGCCGAGGAAGCCCCGCTGGAGGGGGGTCACGACGGGCCCGTCCCGTCGGGCGGGCGGGCCGCACGCTCCCGGTCGAGCGCGTGGGCCTCCTCGGTGATGTCGATGCCGACCGGACACCACACGATGCAGCGCCCGCAGCCGACGCACCCGGAGCTGCCGAACTGGTCGAACCAGGTGCCGAGTTTGTGGGTGGCCCACTGCCGGTAGCGGCTGCGCGGCGACTCGCGGACCGGTCCGGTCGGCAGGTGGGAGAAGTCGAGGTCGAAGCAGGACTCCCAGTGCCGCCAGCGCTCGGCGTGGTCGCCGGTCAGATCCGTGACGTCCTCGGTGCTGGTGCAGAAGCAGGTCGGGCAGACCATGGTGCAGTTGCCGCAGGTCAGGCAGCGGGCGGCGACGTCGTCCCAGCGTTCGGCGGTGAGGGTCTCGCGCATCAGCGTCTGCAGGTCCACCAAGGGCATGCTGCGGCCCATCCGGTCCGCGGCCTGCGCGACGCGCTCGCGGGCGGCGGTGGCGGTCGCGGGGTCGGCGGCGCGCTGCGGGAGCTCGGCCAGGACCGACGCGCCTTCCTCGCTACCGGCGCGCACCAGGAACCGGTGCCCGTCGGCGTCCACCACCTCGGTCAGGGCGAGGTCGTATCCGGGCCCGGTGGCCGGCCCGGTCCCCATCGACACGCAGAAGCAGGTGGCGCCGGGCTCGGTGCACTCCACCGCCACCAGGAATGCCCGCTCGCGGCGCCCCTGGTAGGAGGGATCGGTGTACCGGCCGCCGGTGAGCACCCGGTCCTGGATCGCGATGGCCCGCAGGTCACAGGGGCGCACCCCGAGGAACGCGTACGAGGGGGCCACGGTGTCGTCCTCGGTGACCACCAGGTCGCCGTCGGGCGTGCGCTCGGCGCTCCACTCCCGCACCCGTGGCGGATGCAGGAAGGTCTTCCAGGACTGCGGGCCCGCGCTGTGTGCGAACGCGGCGCCGTCCTGGCGCTCCCGCAGCCGGTACGTTCCGGCCTCCAGCTCGACCCCCCGGCCGTAGGGCAGCTCGCCTCCGCCGGAGATCTCGGCCAGCACGATCGCCCCGTCCCGGACGGTGGGGCCGATGACGGTCCGGCCGCGGCCGGTGAGGGTCGCGATCAGCGCGTCCAGGCCGTCCTTGCCGATCACCACGGGGCTGCTGCCGTCCGTCGCCACCGCACCTCCTCGATCGACGCCACCGTGCGGCCCAGTATGGGGAGTGCGGCGGCGCCGGGTACGGAACGGCGGTGCCGCTGTGGTCCAAGTGGCGCTGCCCTGCACTCGAACGAGCCCCAGCGGCTCCTGGGGGAGCTTGGCGGGTACCGCGGCCGGGAAGGGCAGGCCGGGTGAACACCACTGCGCGGATCACCGTGATCGGTGTCGGCAACGAGTACCGGCGTGACGACGGGGTCGGTTGGGCCGTCGTCACGCGGCTGGCGGAGCGCCTCCGGAACGCCCCCTCGCCGGGCCGGGCCGCCCTCGTGGTGTGCGACGGCGACCCCGCCCGGCTAATCTCCCACTGGGAGGGCGCGGACCTCGCCATCGTCGTGGACGCTGCGCACGCCCACCCCGGGCGACCCGGCCGGGTGCACCGCCTGGAGCTGGCCGGCGGGCGGCTCGCGGTGGCGGACGGCGCGACGAGCTCCCACGGGCTGGGCCTGGGCGACGCCGTGGAGCTCGCCCGTGAGCTGGACCGCCTGCCGGCCCTCCTGGTCGTCTACGCGGTGGAGGGAGCCGACTGCTCCCCCGGCACGGGCCTGTCGGCGCCGGTCGGGGCCGCCGTGGACAGCCTCGCCGACGAGATCGCGGGGCAGATCGCGGACCACCACCGCCGCATCGCCGGCAGGTGAGGCTCCGAGTGCGGCGACGGCCGCCCGGATGGGGCCCGACCGGCCCTGTCCCAGCCGCCGGGGGCAGGGGGACAGTGGCAGGAGGAGGACCTCGGCGGAGGAGTGAGGACCATGCAGCACCGCACCGTCAGCGACGTGATGACCCGCCGGGTCGTCACCGCACGGCCCGGCACGCCGTTCAAGGAGATCGCCGAACTCCTCGATCGCAACGGCATCACCGCCGTCCCGGTCGTGGACGACCGGAACCACCCACTCGGCGTCGTCTCGGAGGCGGACCTGCTCCGCCGGCAGGCCCGCCTCCCCGATCCCCAAGGCCACACCGGCCCACTGCACGGGCAGCCGGACAGTCTGACCGGGGCGGAGACCGCGGAGAGCCTGATGACCAGCCCGGCCGTCTGTGCGCGCCCCGGATGGAGCGTCGTCGAAGCCGCCCGGACCATGGACCGCGAGAGGATCAAGCGCCTCCCGGTCGTCGACGAGACCGAACGGCTCACCGGCATCGTCAGCCGCTCCGACCTCCTCCGGCTCTTTCTCCGGCATGACACGGCCATCCGCGAGGAGATCAGCCGTGATGTTCTGGACCGAACCCTGAACCTCGCCCCCGGCACGGTGCAGGTCGCCGTCCATGAGGGTGTCGTCACCCTTTCCGGGAGAGTGGAACGGCAGGACCTGCTCCCCGTGATCGAACGTCTCTGCGCCTCGATCGACGGTGTGGTCTCCGTCCACCAGACCATCGCCCGGCTCCGCGACGACATCGGAGCCCCGCAGCGGCCCAGCACCCACGAGGGCCTCGGCTCCCCTGCCCGTCACGGCTGACGGCGGGCCCGGACGCCAAACATGATGGCGGTACATGAGCATGCGGCCGGCGCCCCCGTGCGGGCCGGGAGAACGAGGCACGGGCCAGTACTGCGTGCAGCACGCGTCCTGCCCGGTCGTCGTGATCCGCCACGACGCAGAGTGAAGCCCGGCTCAGGAGGCCGACCTCCCCTCCGCGGACACGGTAGGCAACCCCGGCGCAAGCGCTGTCCCGCAGCCACGCCGGACCGTCCGGCCCACGATTGGGGCCGGTGGGCCCATGTCCGGCGGCCCCGCGCGGAGCAGCATGGAGGCAAGATCGAACAACGGGACGGGGCCGAGGCGCGCGGCGGTCCGCAGCGCCCGACCGGAAGGGACCTACCGGCCATGACCGCCAGCGACATCACCGTGCAGCGCCGGACCAAGCGGTGGACCCTGCATCTGCAGCTTTTCGAGGAGGACGACATCACCACGGCGCACGTCGTCCTCGACACCGGTGACAACACCCTTCGCAGCCGCGGCCTCGCACGGCGCGGCCCGCACGACCCTGCCGTCCCCGAGATCGGCGACGAGTTCGCGGCCGGACGCGCCTTGGTCGACCTCGGCCACCAGTTGCTGCGCGCGGGAACCTCCGACGCCGCCGCGTCCGACCCGCCCCGCACGCATGACACCGCGTAGGCCGTCCATCCGAGGACGGGAGAACCGGAAGAGGGAGCTGTCCGCCATGCCCGAGCAAGCCCTGACCCTGGAACAGCTGAGGTTCCTGGCCGCCGCGGCGAGCGCGGCGCCCTCCCTGCACAACAGCCAGCCCTGGCTCTTCGTCCCGATGCCCGACTCGCTCGGCCTGCGTGTCCACAGCGACCCGGGGCGCGCCCTGCCGCTCATCGATCCGGACGGCCGGGCGCTGCACATTTCGGTGGGCGCGGCCCTGTTCAACCTGCGCGTGGCCGGACTGCGGCTCGGCCGGGACCCGCAGGTGCGGCTGCTGCCCGACCCGGACGAGCCGGGGCTGGCGGCCACGGTCCGCCTCTCCGGACCCGCTCCCACGCCGTCTCCGTACGGACCGGACCTCTACGAGGCGATCGGGCTGCGCCACTCCAGCCGCCAGCCCTTCGCCAATCGTGACGTTCCCGAGGCGGTCATCGGTGAGCTGACGGCGGCGGCCCTCGGCGAAGGCGCGGTGCTCTCATCGCTGGAGGAGGACGGGGTGCGCCGGGTGCTCGCCCTGACCGCCGACGCCGAACGCCGCACCGGAGCCGACCTGGCGCGGATGGCCGAGACCCGGAGCTGGCTGCGTCTGGACGGGCCGGCCGAGGACGGGATCCCGGTCGCCGCCCTCGGTCCCCAGGACCACGACGCCCGCGTACCCGTGCGCGCTTTCACCCCTGGGGCATCGGCCAGCACACCGTCCCAGCGCTTCGAGGCGCTGCCGCAGCTGGCCACGCTCACCACCCACGGCGACCGGCCGGCGGACTGGCTCCGCGCCGGCCAGGCCCTGCAACGCGTCTGGCTGTTGGCGACGGCCGACGGTCTGCGCGTCTCCGTGCTGCACCAGGCCGTCGAATGGCCCGACACCCGCTGGGGCCTGCGCGACCCGGATGACGGCATCGGCCACGTCCAGCTCGTCCTGCGTCTCGGCTACGGGCCGCCCGGACCCGTCACCCCGCGCCGGCCGGTCGAGGAGATCCTCGACCTGACCGGCTACCGGCAGCCCGCCGCGCGCGGAGAGTCCGCGTGCTGACGCACGGACCAGGTGCAGGCCGTGGGCCCGGCGGTGGCCGGGGCCGCCTTCGGGCACCGGTCCGCCACCCACCCGGATCCGTACCGGAACAAGGAGGTTCACCATGGCGGGCACGGCTGATCGTGGACAGACCATCGTGGTCGGCGTCGACGGCTCGCCCTCCTCGCGAGCGGCGCTGCGCTGGGCCCTGGCGCAGGCGAGGCTCGAAGGTGCCGCGGTCGAGGCCGTGACCGCCTGGGACTTCCCGCCCCTCAGCGGCTGGGGGCTGACGATCCCGGGGCCGCAGATCGAGGAGGCGGCCCGCCTGGCGCTGGCCGACACCGTGGAGCAGGAGCAGGAGGGGGACGCGCCCGGGCCGCCGGTCCCGGTCCGGCAACGGACCGAGTACGGCCACCCGGCGGACGTCCTGCTGCAGGCCGCCGGCGGAGCACACCTGCTGGTGGTCGGGACCAGGGGCCTCGGCGGCTTCACCGGCACCCTGCTCGGATCGGTGAGCCGCCACTGCGTGGAACACGCACCCTGTCCCGTGGTCGTCGTGCGCACCACCGGCACCTGACGGACGGAGGCACCGTGGACGGACCGATCGTCGTCGGGTTCGACGGATCGCCGGAGAGCCTGGCCGCTGCCGACTGGGCGGCCCGCGAGGCCCTGCGGTGCCGGCTGCCCCTGGAATTGACGCAGGCCTGGCCGTGGACGCAGCCGTACGTCCTCGGGAGCGAGGAGGCGGAGCGGTGGGGCCGGCAGCGGCTGGCCGAGAAGGCGGCCGAACTGCGGACGGCGCTGCCGGGGCTCGAGGTGAGCGCCGTCCATCTGCCGGACAGCGCACCCGCCGTGTTGGAGGCCGCCGGGAGGAGTGCCGCGATGCTGGTTCTCGGCTCGCGCGGCCTCGGCCCGTTCCGGGGGTTCCTGATCGGCTCGGTGAGCCAGGAAGTGCTCGGCCGGGCCGGCTGCCCGGTGGTGCTGGTGCGCGCGGACGACGCCGCGCCGGCCGAGCACCTCCCGGCGGCCGGCGGGGGCCCTTCGACCGTGACCCCGCTGCGGGAGGTCGTCCTCGGGCTGGACCTCCGGCACCGCTGCGACGGGCTGGTGGCCTTCGCCTTCCGGAGCGCCGCACTGCGGTCGGCGCCGCTGCGGGTCGTGCACGCCTGGGCTCCGCCGCACGGCAGCGAGTACCTGGCCGCTGCGGCGGCCCGCTCCCTGGGGAGGGACCTGTCCGCGGTCGAACACCGGTCACTCGCGGACGCCCTGGAACCAGGACGGGAACGGTTCCCGCTGGTGGACGTGGTCGAGGAGGTGACCCCGGGCAGCGCCGCCCCCACGCTCCTGGCGGCGGCCGCGCAGGCCGGGTTGCTGGTGATCGGCCGCCGCACCCGGCACGCGGCGGCCGGCCCGCGCCTCGGACCGGTGGCGCACGCCGCGATCCACCACGCGCCCTGCCCCATCGCCGTCGTCCCGTACCGGGAAGCCCCTGACGCTGTCGACAGAGCGGTGTCGGGCGGGCAGGGGACGGACCTGACCGGACCCCCGAGAGGTGAGTGATCGTGCAGGCGGTGATCGTGTACGAGAGCGTGTACGGCAACACCCGAGCCGTGGCCGAGGCGATCGCCGACGGCCTGCGGGGTGCCCGGCCGGACGCCGTGGTGAGCTGCGTTCCAGTGGCCGGGGCGGGGCCGGACGTCACCGGCGATTCCGACCTCCTCGTGGTCGGCGGGCCCACCCATGTGTACGGGATGAGCTCGGGGCCGAGCCGAAGGTTGGCCCGGTTCGCCGCCGCCGAGGTACCCGGAGAGGGCGAGCCGCAGCCACCCGGCCCGGAGGCCGACGCCGGCCCCGGGCTGCGCTCCTGGTTCCGCTCGCTCCCGGCGGCCCCGCCGGGCACCCGCGCGGCGGCCTTCGACACCCGTGCGGACATGCTGGTCAGCGGTGGGGCCGCCCAGGGGATCGCCCGCAGGCTGACGCGCCACCGCTACGACCTGGTGGCCGAACTCAGCACGCTGCGCACGCTGGTGGCGTCCGGACTCGGGGTGGCCGTGGTGCCGAGCACGGGCGACGAAGCCACCCACGAAGGCCGCGCCGTGCGGGTGCCACTGGCGGATCCGGGGGCGCACCGGACGATCGGTGTGGTGGTGCCGGCACAGGGGCCACGAGCCGCCGTGGTGGCGCGGTTCTACGCGTACGTCCGCTCCACGGCCCGACCCCGGCCGGGCAGGTCTGCTGACCATCACCTGTGACCTGCGACGATACGTTCCGAGCATGGCGTGCTGGTCCTCTCGGCCGAGGAGCACCTGGTGTGCACCGCACGGCACTACGTCTCGGCCGTACTGGCGGGCTGGGGCGTCGCCGACGGCGCCCGGGACGCGGCCGTCCTGATCGTTGGTGAACTTGCCGCCAACGCCGCCGCGTACGGCGGGGCGCGGATGTCGGTGAGCCTGTCCCTGTGCGAGCGGGCGCTGTGCGTCGAGGTGTCGGACTTCGGCGCCGTCCCGCCCGCGCGCGCGTGCCGCCGCCCTCCCCGCGAGGAGGGCGAGCACGGGCGCGGGCTGGCCATCGTGCACCACCTCGCGGACTGGGTCGAGACCACTGCGGCGAGCCGCCGCTGCACCGTCCGGGCGGGCCTCGACCTCACCTGCGAGTCCACCTCGAAGGAGACCTGACGGTCCTCGACCCGCGCCACGCCCGCTGCTGGCTCGGCCGCCTCGGGGCCCTTCCCTCGTACCGGCCCACCCGTCCGGGCCACAGGGCCTCGGCCCCGGACCGGGCCTTCGCAGCTACGCCCTCGGCATCCTGCGCGAGGTCAGGCTCGCACGGAGCTGATGCTGTCGTTCCAGTCGAAGCCCTGCTCCGGCCCGTAGTTCACGTCGCCGGTCCGGCTCGGAGCCGGTCGCAGCGAGCGGAACCGGGTGCGGCCGAGTGCGCCGACCTGGAACGTATGACCGCGGAAGCCTGCGTCCTCGTAGATCTTCCATTGCTGAGGAGTGATCACTCGATCAACGCGCAGCGTGACGAACCGTCACGCGCACCTGCCCCTGACGCTCGAGCACTTCACAACGGGACACCGAGCAGCAGCAGGAGCGGGCCCGATCCCCGCCCAGCTGCCGCACCTGGCGCGCCGCACCCCGACGCCCGGGCCCGATGTCCGCCGAACGCGGCATCGGGTTTCCGGACACACGGGGTGGCGCCCACCTGGTCAGCGGACCGGGTGCAGGGCGGCGGTGTCGTCCGTGGGAACGTCGAGGCGGCTGTTCACGTCGATGACACCGTCCACGCTCCGGCACAGCCGTTCGACCACCGACACCAGGGCGCGGTTCTCGACCGTGCCGCTCAGGGTGACCCGGCCCTCGTCGACCCGGACGTCGACGCTGCCCGGGGCGAGCCCCAGGGTGCGGTCGAGGATCTCGTAGGTGATCTCCTCGTTGATGGCCCGGTCCTGGCGGAGGAAGACGCGCAGCAGGTCGCTCCGGCTGACGATGCCGACCAGGCGTCCGGCCTCGTCGACGACGGGCAGCCGCTTGAGGCGGTCGCGCTGCATCAGGCGGGCGGCCTCGACCACGGTCCACTCGGGCCGGGCGCAGACCGCCGGGCTGGTCATGAGGCCTTCGGCGGTGGCGGCGCGGCTTCGTGTGTGTTGGTCGGGGGACAGCTGCGGGGTGAGCAGGAGCCCGGCGGGGTCCTCCTGGGCGGCTTCGTTGAGCAGCAGGTCGGCCTCGGAGACCAGGCCGATCGGCCGCTCCTCGTGGTCCAGGACGGGCACGGAGGTGATGTCGTGTTCGGCGAGCAGGCGGGCGATCTCCTTGAAGCCGGTGTCGGGCCGGACGGGCACGACGGCCCGGGTCATCAGCTGTCCCACGATGCGGTGTCGCATGGTCGGCTCACTCCTTGTCTGGTGCCGGCGGCCTCAGGGCCGCGTGGTCGGGTCTTCAGGTCGTCGAGTGGCGGACCACGACGACGGGGCACGGTGCGTGCTGCACGCAGTGGCCGCTGACGGAGCCCAGCAGTGCGCCGACGAAGCCGCCGTGGCCTCGGCTGCCGACTACCAGGAGGTCGGCGCCCTGAGCTGCCTCCAGCAGGCAGGCCACGGTTCCGCTCAGCACCACCCGGGGGTGGATCTCGACCGGACAGTTCGGGCCGGTTACCTGCGTGATGGCGTCGTCGAGCACCTTGCGGGCGATGCCTGCGATGTCCTCGGTGGCATCGATCGGCACTGTCCATCCGGTGGACACCGGGTACTGCCAGGCGGTGATCGCCTCGATGACGGCGCCGCGGGTGCGGGCCTGGTCGACGGCCCAGCACAGCGCGTCGAGCGAGGACGGCGATCCGTCCACGCCGACGACGATCCGCCGCTGGGGTTCGTTCTGCGCAGTCACGATTCTTCTCCCTGTCGTTGTGGTCGTCTCCACCATCGGTCGGCCGGCACGTGGTGGCGAAGGGCCGAGGGGGCCGTCGTGCCGGGACCTTCAGCCCCGGTGCGGCGCGACTGCCGCACCGGGGACCGACAGGCCTGTCGAACGGGGGCCATGAGTCCCTGTCACCGCTGCGGCCGGTGCGCTGCAGTTGGTGCGCGGGACCAAGCCTCCACCGAGGCGGCCGCGGCCCAGGGAGGCACGCATGGAGCGCGAGGGGCCGGCCATCGAGCTGGCCGGACTGAGCAAGTACTACGGCCGCAAGGCGGGTGTGGACCACCTCGACCTCACCGTGCGGCGGGGTGAGATCTTCGGGTTCCTGGGCCCCAACGGCGCCGGGAAGACCACGACCATCCGCTGCCTGGTGGGTCTGCTGCGGCCGAACACCGGACGGATCCGGCTACTGGGGCTGGACCCGGTCGCCGACCACCGGCGCTTGGCCCCGCGGATCGGGTACCTGCCGGGAGAGCTTCGTCTGTACCCGGAGCTGACCGGTGCTCAGACACTACGGCTGCTCGGGGATCTTCAGCGCGCCGCGACATCCCGGCGTGCGGAGCTGTGCGAGCGGCTCGGGCTGTCGTCCGCCGATCTGGCCCGGCCGGTTCGGGAGTATTCGCGCGGTATGAAGCAGAAGCTGGGCCTGGTCCAGGCGCTCCAGCACGATCCCGAACTGGTGGTGCTGGACGAGCCCACCGAAGGCCTGGACCCGCTGGTCCAGGAGGTCTTCTTCGCACTGCTGGAAGAGGCCACGCACGCGGGACGTACGGTCCTGCTGTCGAGCCACGTACTGCCGGAGGTACAGCGGGCCTGCGGCCGGGTGGCGCTGGTGCGGGCGGGGCGGCTGGTCGCAGTACGGTCGGTGTCCACTCTGCGGGAGGAGCGCGCCAGGCGGGTGCGGCTGGTCCTGGCCGACGGCCGGGGTGCCCGCGGTCTCGGGCTGGCGGAGCACTGGTCACCGCGCTGGCACGGGGACGAGGTCCGTCTGCTCGTCCCGCCGGCGGAGCTGGTCGCGGGACTGCGCGAGGTCCTGGCTGTGCTGCCGGTGGCGGACCTGTCGGTGGAGGAGGCCGGGCTGGACGAGGCGTTCCTCGACCTGTACCGGCAGGACGTCGAAGCAGCGGAGGTACGGTCATGAGGGCCCGGTTCCCCTTGTTCTGGCTGGCTCTGCACCGGCGCCGCAGGATGCTGGCATTCCTTGCAGCGGGCATGGTCGTCTTCGAGGCGCTGATCGTGGCCGTCATCCGGGCGGTGCCGCCGACCCAGCTGTTCGCCGGGACCGGCCCGACCGGACCCGACGCGTTGAAGGCGTTCTCCGGATCGACCGGTGACGTCTCCATCGCCAGCTACCCCGGTCTGCTCGGGGCCGGTCTGGTGCACCCGTTCTGGATCGCCATGCAACTGACGGCGATCGGCTCGCTCGCGGCGGCGGCAGTCGCGGCGGACGTCGAGTCCGGCGCCGTCGAGCTGCTGATGGTCCGCCCGGTCTCCCGCCTGCGACTGCTCGCCGAACGGGCCGCCGCCGTGGTCGCGGCCTCACTGGCACTCAACGTCGCCGCCACGCTGGCGGTCGCCGGCGGCGTGGCCCTCTCCCCCGCCCTCCACCACGCGGTCCCTCTGCGCGGCGTGCTCGCCGCCGGCCTGGCGGGGTGTGCGTTCACGCTCTGCCTGTCCGGTCCGGCCCTGGCCGTCTCAGCTGCTGCCCGCCACCGGGCCCAGGTGATCGGCGCCACCATCGCGTTCGGCGCCGTCGGCTTCGCCGTCAACTTCATCGCCATGGCGTGGCACCCGGCCGCGCCACTGCGATACCTGAGCCCGTTCCACTACTACACGCCAGGTGACGCACTCGCCCACGGAACGATCCCCTGGGGCCCGTTCGCCGCCCTGGTGGCCGTCGGGTTCGCCGGGATCGCCGCCGCGGTCCCTCTGCTGCTGCGCCGGGACCTGGCTCCCTGAGCACCACACCGCCCGCGGCCGCAACGGCTTCGGGCCGCCCTGAGGTGTTCGACCGAAGTATCGCCGGCTCCTCCTGGCTGCTCACCCATCGTGATCAACCGCCGGCCGGTCCACCGGCAGTCCGAGGACGTGTCCGTCCGGTGGGGCTCTGTCCTCCTCCCTCCTCGGCCTCGACCGGCAGCCCCCGTCCGTCCCCAAGGGCCGGCACGGCCCGCACGTCGGGGACGGGCCGCCGCTGGGCCGCCGTCCCGCTCGTGCGTGCCCGCCCCTGGCTCGCTGCCCCCCACTGCACCCGCACCGCCGTGGTCGGCCGCGACACGATCGCCGTCGGCCACGGCGTTTTGCGTTGCTCGGGTCCCGGCCGCTGTCCCGCAACCATGACCCCGGTTCCGAACCGGCCGGGGAGGCGCGTCACGGACTGCCCTCGTCGTCGTCCGAAATCACGTGTCCGGAGCCCGGCGCCACGTCGCCGATCCGTCAGTGGCACGCGGCGCGGGCACGACGAAGCTTCCCGGTCGGTCGACGAGCCGCGAAGCTCGTCCGTACCGGGGAGCAGACGGGACAGGCGTGATCAGACGGCGTGCAACCCGTGGGCGGCGAACACCGCGCGAGCCGCGGCCTCCTGGTCGCGGGTCGGGGTCGGCGTGTCGGCGAGGGTGAACTCCAGGCCCAGCGCGCGCCATTTGGCGGTGCCGAGCCTGTGGAAGGGCAGCACGTCGACCCGGGCGACGTTGCCGAGGGATGCGGCGAAGGCGGCGACGCCCTCGATGTTCTCGGGAAGGTCGGTGAGCCCCGGGACGAGCACGAAGCGGACCCAGACCTCGGTGCCGAGGCCGGCCAGGCGGCGGGCGAAGTCCAGGGTGGGAGCGAGTCGCTGCCCGGTCAGGTGCCGGTACAGCGCGCGGTCCCAGGACTTGATGTCGAGCAGGACGAGGTCGGTGTCGGCGAGCAGCGCGTCGGTGGCGCGGGAACCGAGGAAGCCGGAGGTGTCCAGGGCGGTGTGCAGGCCGAGTTCGTGCTTGAAGCGGTGCAGCAATTCGCCGGTCAGATTCGGCTGGAGCAGCGGCTCGCCGCCGCTGATCGTCGCTCCGCCACCAGAGGCGCGGATGAACGCGGTGTACTTGGCGGCCTCCTGGACGATGTCGTCGGCAGTGGCGCGCCGGCCGTCGCGCAGGTGCCACGTGTCGGGGTTGTGGCAGTAGAGGCAGCGCAGCGGGCAGCCGGCGAGGAAGGCGACGAAGCGCGTCCCCGGGCCGTCGACGCCGGTCGACAGGTCCCAGGAGTGCAGCATGCCGGTCACCGGGCAGGACGGGGGTGCGGCTTCGCCGGCCGAGGCGGCGACGGTGGTTTCGGTCATTCCGGTTCTCCTTGCACAGAGGCGCGGGGCCGACGCCCGTGGTCAGGGAGGGCGTCGGCACCGCGTGCGGGTGGGCGCTGCTACAGCGCGCTGTGGAAGGTGCGGCCGATCACGTCGAGTTGCTGCTTGCGGGTGAGGCGGACGAAGTTGACCGCGTAGCCGCTGACCCGGATGGTCAACTGGGGGTACTTCTCGGGGTGTTCCATGGCGTCGAGCAGGGTGTCGCGATTGAGGACGTTGACGTTCATGTGGAAGCCTCGGCAGGTGGTGTAGCCGTCGAGCACGCCGACCAGGTTGGCGATCCGCTCGTCGGCCGTGCGACCGAGCGCGTCGGGGGTGACGGTGTTGGTGAGGGAGATGCCGTCCTCGGCCTGGTCGTAGGGGAGCTTGGCCACGGACAGGGCAGCGGTGACGTAGCCGTGGCGGTCGCGGCCGTTCATCGGGTTGGCGCCCGGGGAGAACGGTTCTCCGGCGCGCCGGCCGTCGGGGGTGGCGCCGGTCATCCTGCCGTAGACGACGTTGGAGGTGATGGTCAGTACGGACTGGGTGTGCTCGGCGCCGCGGTAGGTGGGATGCTTGCGGACCTTCTCCATGAACTCCTCGACCAGCCGTACCGCGATGGCGTCGGCGCGGTCGTCGTTGTTGCCGTAGGCCGGGTACTCGCCCCCGACGAGGTAGTCGACGGCGAGTCCGGTGTCGTCCCGCACCGGGTGGACGGTCGTGTGCTTGATGGCGGAGAGCGAGTCCGCCGCCACCGCGAGGCCGGCGATGCCGCAGGCCAGGGTGCGCCGGATGTCGCGGTCGTGGAGGGCCATCTCCAGGCGCTCGTAGGCGTACTTGTCGTGCATGTAGTGGATGACGTCCAGTGCGTGGACGTAGGTGGCCGCCAGCCAGTCGAGCTGCTGGTCGAGTTTGGCGAGCACCTCCTCGTAGTCGAGGACGTCGCCGCTGAGCGCGCCGGTGGCGGGGCCGACCTGGGCACCGGAGATCTCGTCCCGGCCGCCGTTGATCGCGTAGAGGAGGGTCTTGGCGAGGTTGACCCGGGCACCGAAGAACTGCATCTGCTTGCCGACCGGCATCGCGGAGACGCAGCAGGCGATGGCGGTGTCGTCGCCGAAGCGCGGGCGCATCAGCTCGTCCGACTCGTACTGGATGCTGGAGGTGTCGATCGACACCCTGGCGCAGAACTCCTTGAACCCGGCCGGGAGTTTCGGTGACCAGAACACGGTCAGGTTCGGCTCCGGAGCCGGGCCGAGGTTGTAGAGGGTCTGGAGGTAGCGGAACGAGGTGCGCGTCACCAGCGGGCGGCCGTCCTCGCCGATGCCGCCGATGGACTCGGTGACCCAGGTGGGGTCGCCGGAGAACAGCTCGTCGTACTCGGGGGTGCGCAGGAAGCGCACGATCCGCAGCTTGATGACGAAGTCGTCGATCAGCTCTTGCGCCTGCTCCTCGGTCAGCCGGCCTGCTTCGAGGTCCCGTTGCAGGTAGACGTCGAGGAAGGTGGACGTGCGGCCGAGCGACATCGCGGCGCCGTTCTGCTCCTTCACGGCGGCCAGATAGGCGAAGTAGAGCCACTGGACCGCTTCGCGGGCCGTCGCGGCGGGGCCGGAGACATCGTGTCCGTAGCGCGCGGCCATCTGCTTCAGCTCGCCCAACGCCTTGATCTGTTCGGCGAGTTCCTCACGCTCCCGGATGGTCTCCTCCAGCCGCGCCGGATCGTGCGGCAGGTGGTCCAGTTCGGCCTTCTCGGCCCGCTTCACCTCGATCAGCCGGTCCACGCCGTACAGCGGCACCCGGCGGTAGTCGCCGATGATCCGGCCGCGGCCGTAGGCGTCGGGGAGGCCGGTGATGACGCCGGCCTTGCGGGCGGCGAGGATCTCGGGCGTGTAGGCGTCGAAGACGCCGTCGTTGTGCGTCTTGCGGTACTCGGTGAAGACCTTCTCCAGCTCCGGCGAGACCGGGTAGCCGTAGGTCTTCAAGGCGCCGACGACCATCCGCCAGCCGCCGTAGGGCATGATCGCGCGTTTGAGCGGGGCATCGGTCTGCAGCCCGACGATCAGCTCCCGCTCCCGGTCGATGTATCCGGGCGCGTGCGCGGTGATGCCGGCGGGCACGTCGTGGGCGACGTCGTACACCCCCTTCGCCCGTTCCTCGGGGAAGCGGTCGGTGATCTGCTTCCAGACCGCGAGGGTTCGCCCGGTGGGCCCGGCCAGGAAGGTGCCGTCGCCCTCGTAGGGGGTGTAGTTGTGCTGGATGAAGTCGCGCACGTCCACGGCTTCGCGCCACCGGTCGCCCTGGAATCCGTGCCAGGCGGCCGAAGTCCCGTGCTGCTGTGTGGTCATGGTCGGTCTGTCCTTCTCGCTCGGGTGGTGGTCAGGACCGGTCGCCGTAGTAGGCCAGGCGCATCAGCTGCTGTATGTCGGCGAGCAGCGGCATCCGGGGGTTGGCCGGGGCGCACTGGTCCTCGTAGGCGTTCATCGCCTGCTTCGGCAGGGCCGCGAGGAAGGCCGTCTCGTCGACTCCGGCTTCCTTGAAGGAGCGCGGGATGCCCACCCGGTCGCGCAGTTCCTCGACCGCGGCGGCCAGGGACTCGACGCCCTGCTCGGGGGTGCCGGCGGCCAGGCCGAGCATCCGGGCGATGGCCTGGTAGCGCTCGGGGGCCACGTAACTGCGGTACTTGGGCCAGCCGGTGACCTTGCCCGGGGCCGTGCCGTTGTAGCGGATGACGTGGGGCAGCAGCAGCGCGTTGGTGCGGCCGTGGGCGACGTGGAAGGTCGCGCCGAGGGTGTGGGCCATGGCGTGCACGACGCCGAGGAAGGCGGAGCCGAAGGCCATGCCGGCTATGGTGCCGGCGTTGTGCATCTTCTCCCGGGCGACGGGGTTGGCCGGGCCGTCGGTGACGGCCTGCTCCAGGTTGTCGAAGATCAGTCGGATGCCGTGCAGGGCCAGGCCGTCGGTGAAGTCGTTGGCGTAGACCGAGACGTAGGTCTCGATGCAGTGGGTGAGGGCGTCGAAGCCGGTGTCGGCGGTGACGTCCTTGGGCAGGCGGGCGGTCAGCGCCGGGTCGACGATGGCGACGCTCGGGGTGAGCGCGTAGTCCGCGAGCGGGTACTTCTGCCCGGTGGCGGTGTCGGTGATCACCGCGAACGGGGTGACCTCGGCTCCGGTGCCGGAGGTGGTCGGGATGCACACCAGTTTCGCCTTCTCGCCCAGGTCGGGGAAGGTGAAGGCGCGCTTGCGGATGTCGAAGAACTTCTCCTTCAGGTCGGCGAAGTCGACCTCCGGGTGCTCGTACATCAGCCACATCACCTTGGCCGCGTCCATCGGCGAGCCGCCGCCGAGCGCGATGATGGTGTCGGGGCGGAAGTCGCGCATCAGCTCGGCGCCCCGCCGGACGGTGTCGATGCTCGGGTTGGGCTCCACGAAGTCGACGACCCGGACCTCGACAGGTTCGCGGCGGCGGTCCAGGATGCCCCGGACCCGTTCCAGGTGACCGATCTCCACCATGGTCCGGTCGGTCACGATGACGATCCGGTGGGCGTTCGGCATGCTCGCCAGGTACGTGATGCTGTTGCGCTCGAAGTAGATCTTCGGCGGGACCTTGAACCACTGCATGTTGGTGTTGCGCCGCCCGATCCGCTTGATGTTCAGCAGGTTCGGTGCCGAGACGTTCCCGGCCACGGAGTTGTGCCCGTAGGAGCCGCAGCCCAGGGTCAGCGAGGGGGTGAAGGCGTTGTAGACGTCGCCGATGCCGCCCTGCGAACTGGGGGCGTTCCAGATGATCCGGCACGCCTTGACGGCGTGGCCGAACTCCTCGACGAACGCCGCGTCCTCGGTGTGCACCGCTGCCGAGTGCCCCAGCCCGTTGAACTCCACCATCGCCGCAGCCAGTTCGAGGCCCTCGCGGCGCGAGGCCGCGGTCAGCACGGCCAGCACCGGGCACAGCTTCTCCCGGGTCAGCGGCTCCGCCGGCCCGACCCGCTCGACGTCCACCAGGATCACCGAGGTGTCGCCCGGTACCTCGAACCCGGCCGAGGCCGCGATCTCCGGGGCACTGCGGCCCACCACGTCGGCGTTCAGCCGCTCCCCCGCGCAGGAACTCCCCTCGCCTGCGCCGAACAGGTAGCGCTCCAGCAGCACCTTCTCCTCGGCGCTCGCGTGGTGCGCCTTCAGCGTGCGGAACTCTGCCAGCGTGGTGTCGCGGATCTCCGCGTCCAGGATGACGGCCTGTTCGGAGGCGCAGATCATGCCGTTGTCGAAGGTCTTCGACAGCACGATGTCGTTGACGGCCCGCTTCAGGTCGGCACTCTTCTCGACGTAGGCGGGGACGTTGCCGGCGCCGACTCCGAGGGCCGGCTTTCCGCAGGAGTACGCGGCCCGGACCATCGCATTGCCGCCCGTGGCCAGGATGGTGGCCACGTCCGGGTGGTTCATCAGGGCGTGGGTGGCCGCCATCGACGGTTGCTCGATCCACTGGATGCAGGAGGCGGGTGCTCCGGCCGCCACCGCGGCGTCCCGCACGATCCGGGCCGCCTCTGCCGAGCAGCGCTGCGCCGCGGGGTGGAAGGCGAACACGATCGGGTTGCGGGTCTTCAGCGCCAGCAGGCACTTGAAGATCGTGGTGGAGGTGGGGTTGGTGACCGGGGTGATGCCGGCGACCACGCCGACCGGCTCGGCGATCTCCACGATCCCGTCGATCTCGTCCCGGCGCACCACCCCGACGGTCTTCGTCCGGGCCATCACGTGGGTGACGTTCTCGCAGGCGAAGACGTTCTTGACGGCCTTGTCCTCGAACAGGCCGCGCCCGGTCTCCTCCACCGCCAGCGCCGCCAGTGCGGTGTGCTGGGCCAGTGCGGCCAGGGACGCCTTCTTGACGATGTGGTCGACCTGCTCCTGGGTGAAGTCGGCGTACTCCCGGAGAGCCATCAGCGCGTCGGCGACCAGGGCGTCGACGGCGGTGGTGCTGGCCGGGGCGGGGGCGGGAGGATTCGGTTCCTCGGCCTGCGGGCGGCGGGGCATGGCGGGACCACCTTTCGGTTCTTCATCCGGGGATCGTGCGCTGGCGGACGTCGCTCGCGCTTCCACCCACAGCCTTCCCGAGCGGCGCCGCGTACGGAGGCGGCCGTTGGGGTATGCCTTCGGGCCGAAGGTCCCCTCGTCCACCGGCTGTCTGGGTCACCGGGCCCGGGGCCGGACGCGACGGCGGCCGTGGCAGGACCTGGTGTCGGTCCTGCCACGGCCACGATGGCGCTGTCGGTCAGTCGTGCGGCACCACCGCGACCGGGCCGTGCGTGTGGTGGAGCACCGCATGGGCCACGGCGCCCAGTCCGGGCACGGCCGGCCGGATCTTGGGGGTCCGTCGGCCCACCACCACCAACGAGGCGCTGCGGGCGGCCTCCACCAGTGCCTTCCCGGCCGGCCGGCCGGTCACCTCGGCCTCGACGCGCACCCCGGGGAACTTCTCCCGCCAGGGCGCCAGCGCGTCCTGAAGCCGGACCAGCGCTTCCGCCGCCAAGGCCTCCGTGATCTCAGGGGGGTCGATCGGAGCCGCCGTCACGTACCCTCCGGTGGGCAGGCTCCGGCTCTCCAGCGCCCGCAGCTTCGCTCCGCGTTCGGCAGCCTGCTCGAAGGCGAAGCCGAGTACCTCGGCACAGGGCCGCGCGCTGTCCACCCCCACCGCCACGTCCGACCTCGCCACGTCGCCGTCCGTGCCCGTCCGGACCAGAACCACAGGGCAGGCGGCGTGCGCCGCCGCGCGCAGCGCCACCGATCCGACCAGCGCTCCGGCAAGCCCGCCGAGCCCGCGCGAACCGAGCACCAGCAGACCCTCCCGGTGCCCGGCGGCAGCCAACGCATGGGCCGGGTGGCCGGGTACGTGCTCGCAGGAGATCTCCAGGTCCGGCAGCACGTCCGCGAGGCGGTCCCGCAGTTCGAGCACCGGCCGGGGCAGCGACTGCGCCAAGTCCTCGGGCTCCGCCGACAACGCCGGCTCCGTTCCACCGGCGTGGATCATCCGCAGCGCCCGGCCGCTCCGGTGTGCCTGGTAGGCCGCCCACTCGGCCGCCGCCGCGCTCTGCGCCGATCCGTCGACTCCCACCACCACCGCGTGAGACATGATCACGACCTCCTTCGTTTCTGTGGTCGCGGACCGACGTGCGCGACCTCGTGTCTGACGGACAGCCTCACCGTCGGCGAAGGCCGGCCATAGAGGCCGAGCAGCCCCCTGACCGGTCCCGAAGGTCCCGGTCAGGGACCGCGCTCATGCCTCGGGCACGACCGCCACCGGGCAGTCGGCGTGGTGCAGGACGGCGTGGGCCACCGGTCCGAGCGGGCCGACCCGATCCGCCGGGCGGCGGCCGAGCACCAGCAACCGGGCCTTGGCGGACGCCTCCACCAGCGCCGGGCCCGGCGCGGCGCCCTCGGTGTCCGCGATCACCTCGACCTCGGGATGAGCCGCCTTCCAGGACCCCAGGACCCGGTCGAGCAGCGCGCTCTCACCGCTGTGGCCCTCGCATGCCCCCACCGGATCCGCCCCGGCATGCACGACCCGCAGCGGCAAGCCGTAACTCTGAGCGGCCAGGAAGGCGAAGAGCAGCGCCGCCTCGGCGGGACGGCGGGCGTCCAACCCCAGCACCACCTGCTCGCGCGGATGCATGCCCGGGCCGTTCGCCGGGAGCAGCACCGTGGGACTGTTGGCCCGGGCGGCGATGTGCAGCGCGGTGGAGCCGACGCGAAGCTCCGGGAAGCCGCCGATGCCGCGCGCCCCGAGGACCAGCAGCTCGGCGTCCTCGCCTGCGGCGACCAGCGCCGAGGTGACGACATCGTGGACCTCCTCGGTGCGGACCAGCAGCTGCGGGTGGCGTACCGCGAGGACGTGCCGGACCTCGTGGAGCAGGTCACCGGCGGGCCGGGTCTGCCGACTCCAGCTGGGGAGCAGGTGCGGCATGAGGGGCAGGGCGTGCAGCACGCGCAGCGGGCGGCCGCGCAGCAGCGCCTCCTGTGCGGCCCACTCGGCGGCCACCAGGCTGGCGTCGGAGCCGTCGACGCCGACAGTGACGGGCAGGTCCATGGTGATCTTCTCCTTCCGGTGGAGCACCGTTCGGTCCGGGTCAGCTGCCCGGCTGCCAGTCGGCGACCTCGGGCAGGTCGGTGCCGTGTTCGCGGATCCAGTCGTGGTGCCGGCTGCGCTGATCGGCCATCTGCTGGCGGACGCCGGCGGCTCGCACGGCGAGGCCGGGGACCCGGTCGATGACGTCCATGACCAGGCGGTAGCGGTCGAGGTCGTTGCGCACGACCATGTCGAAGGGTGTGGTGGTGGTACCGGACTCCTTGTAGCCGCGGACGTGCAGGTGCGGGTGGACGGTACGGCGGTAGGCGAGGCGGTGGATCAGCCAGGGATAGCCGTGGTAGGCGAGGACCACCGGCTTGTCCCGGGTGAACAGGGCGTCGAACTCGGCGTCGGGCATGCCGTGCGGGTGCTCCTCGGCGGGCATCAGCCGGGCCAGGTCGACCACGTTCACCACGCGCACCCGCAGGTCCGGCAGGTGACGGCGCAGCAACTGTGCGGCGGCGATGACCTCCTGGGTCGGTACATCACCGGCGCAGGCGAGCACCACGTCCGGCTCGCCGCTGCCGTCGTCGCTGCCGGCCCACTCCCAGATCCCGGCACCGCGCGCGCAGTGGGCACGGGCCTCCTCCAGGCTCAGCCAGTCGAAGCAGGGCTGCTTGCCGGCCACGACGACGTTGACGTAGTCCCGGCTGCGCAGCACGTGGTCCGCGGTGGCGAGCAGGGTGTTGGCGTCCGGCGGGAAGTAGACGCGCACGGCCTCGGGGCTCTTGCTGAGGACGTGGTCGACGAAGCCGGGGTCCTGGTGCGAGAAGCCGTTGTGGTCCTGGCGCCAGACGTGTGAGGTGAGCAGGTAGTTGAGCGAGGCGATCGGGGCGCGCCAGGGGATCTGCCGGGTGGTGCGCAGCCACTTGATGTGCTGGTTGACCATCGAGTCGACGATGTGGACGAACGCCTCGTACGAGGAGAACAGGCCGTGGCGGCCGGTGAGGAGGTAGCCCTCCAGCCAGCCCTGGCAGGTGTGTTCGGAGAGGATCTCCATGACCCGGCCGTCGCGGGCCAGGTGCTCGTCGACCGGCAGGGTGTCGGCCTGCCATGCCTTGCCGGTGGCGGCGTAGACGGCCTGGAGCCGGTTGGAGGCCGTCTCGTCCGGTCCGACCAGGCGGAAGTCCCGGCGCCCCGCGGTGTCGGCCATGACCTGTTCGAGCAGGTCACCGAGCACCCGGGTGGGTTCGTGCACGCTCGCGCCGGGCTTGTCGACCGGGACGGCGTAGCGCTCCAGCTCGGGCAGGGGCAGGTCGCGCAGCAGCAGGCCGCCGTTGGTGTGCGGGTTGGCACCGAGACGGCGACGGCCCTCGGGAAGGCAGGCGAGCACCTGTTCGGTGGGGCTCCCGTGCTCGTCGAACAGGTCCTCGGGGCGGTAGGAGCGCAGCCAGGCTTCCAGTTGCGCGAGGTGGGCGGGGTTGGTGCGGACCTGGTCGAGCGGCACCTGGTGGGCGCGCCAGGTGCCCTCCACCGGCACACCGTCCACCTCGTGCGGGCCGGTCCAGCCCTTGGGAGTGCGCAGGACGATCATCGGCCAGTGCGGGCGCCGGGTGGCGCCGAGGGTTCGGGCCTCGTACTGGATGGCGGCGATCTTGTCGAGGGCGGTGTCCATGGCGGCGGCCATCGCGTGGTGCACGGCCATCGGGTCCGTGCCGGTGACGTACAGCGGGTCGTGACCGTAGCCGCGCAGCAGGGCGTCGAGTTCCGCCTCGGGCAGGCGGGAGAGCACCGTCGGGTTGGCGATCTTGTAGCCGTTCAGGTGCAGGATCGGCAGCACCGCGCCGTCGTGCACCGGGTCGAGGAACTTGTCGCTGTGCCAGGAGGCGGCGAGCGGGCCGGTCTCCGCCTCGCCGTCGCCGATCACGCAGGCGACCAACAGGGCGGGGTTGTCGAAGGCGGCACCGTAGGCGTGCGAGAGGGCGTAGCCGAGTTCGCCGCCCTCGTGGATGGAGCCGGGGGTCTCGGGCGCGACGTGGCTGGGCACCCCGCCGGGGAAGGAGAACTGCCGGAACAGCTTCGCCATGCCGTCGGCGTCCCGGGTGACGGACGGGTAGGTGTCGGTGTAGCTGCCGTCCAGCCAGGAGCCGGCCAGCACCGCCGGGCCGCCGTGGCCGGGGCCCCAGACGCAGATGGCGTCCAGGTCACGCCCGGAGATCACCCGGTTGAGGTGCGTGTACACGAGGTTCAGGCCCGGCGAGGTCCCCCAGTGGCCCAGCAGCCGGGGCTTGATGTGCTCCGGGCGCAGCGGCTCGCGCAGCAGCGGGTTGGCCATCAGGTAGATCTGGCCGGCCGCCAGGTAATTGGCGGCCCGCCAGTGAGCGTCGAGCGCCCGCAGTTCGGCCTCGGTCGGCTCTGTGGGCGTTGAAGCGGTCACCGTCATGGCGGCGGTCTCCTCGGGGATCGGTCGACTTCGCTGGCCACCGACGGCGGCCCACCCATCGTCACGCGGCGCACCCGGCCGGGCACAGGGCCGACCGGGTCATGGCCCGACACCGGGGAGAGGGACTTGCGGCCCAGCCGAACCTCCCGCGCACCGCGGGCGGCGCGTGATGGGCCGTGATGCCGAGGACGAATGGCTCTGGAGCGGGGCCGGTCGGCCCACGCGCCGACGCCGGCGCTGACACAGGCTTGCGGCACGCCCTGCCGATCGTCGCAGGCGGCCCTCAGCGAACGAACGGAACACGACATGATCGACAGCGGACGTCAGACGAAGGCCTACCTGGTCGGCGGCGGGATCGCCGCCCTGGCCGCCGCGGCCTTCCTGATCCGGGACGGCGACGTCCCCGGTGAGAACATCCACATCCTGGAGCAGCTTCCGCTCGCGGGCGGTTCCCTCGACGGTGCGGGCTCACCGGATCAGGCGTACGTGACGCGCGGCGGGCGGATGCTGGAGGACGAGGCGTACACCTGTCTGTGGAACCTGCTGGAGACGATCCCCACCCTGGACGACCCGAAGGTCTCCGTCCGCCAGGAGATCGTCGACTTCAACCGGGCGTGGCCGACCGACGCCAAAGCCCGGCTGATCGACCGCGACCACCGGATCGTCGACGCCGCCCGCCTCGGCCTCACTGCGCACGACCGCATCGAGCTGACCCGGCTGCTGGTCCTGCCCGAGGCGGTGATCGGTGCCCGCCGGATCGACGAGTTCTTCTCCGAGCATTTCTTCACCACCAACTTCTGGGCGATGTGGCGGACCACCTTCGCGTTCCAGAACTGGCACAGTGCCATCGAGCTCAAGCGCTACCTGCTGCGGTTCCTCCAAGAGTTCCCGCGCATCCACACCCTGGCCGGGGTGCGCCGCACCCGTCTCAACCAGTACGACTCGATCGTGCGGCCGCTCACCGCGTGGCTGCTCGAGCACGGGGTGCGTTTCGAGCACTGCGTCACCGTCACCGACGTCGACTTCACCGAGCACGACGGCATCCGCCGCGCCGAGCGCCTGCACCTCGACCGCGAGGGACAGCACGAGGAGGTCGAACTCGCCGACCTCGACCTCGCGTTCATCACGCTCGGTTCGATGACCGCCGACACCTCCTACGGCGATGACCACATCGCGCCCGAGCTGGTCCGCGACAAGCGCGACGGCAGCTGGACGCTCTGGGAGACCCTGGCCCGCAAGGCACCGGACTTCGGCCGGCCCGCCGTCTTCAACGGCAGCATCCCCGAGGCCGCCTGGGAGTCCTTCACCCTCACCATGCGCAGCCCCGCCCTGCTGAAGCGGATCGAGGAGTTCAGCGGCAACGCCCCGGGCACGGGCGCCCTGATGACCTTCAAGGACTCACCCTGGCTGCTGTCGATCGTGGTGCCCCGCCCGCCGCACTTCGACGGCCAGCCTGACGACGTCTTCACCCTGTGGGGCTACGGCCTGTTCACCGACACCCCCGGCGAGCACACCGGCAAGGCCATGGCCGAGTGCACCGGGCAGGAGATCCTCACCGAACTCCTGGGCCAGCTCGGCTTCGAGGACATCGCCGAGGAGGTCAGCGCCACCACGACCGTCACCACGGTGATGATGCCCTACATCACCAGCCAGTTCGCCCCGCGCACCGTGCACGACCGCCCGCGCGTGATCCCGCACGGCGCCCGCAACTTCGCCTTCCTCGGTCAGTACGTCGAGATCCCCGACGACGTCGTCTTCACCGTCGAGTACTCCGTGCGGGGCGCCATGCACGCCGTCTACCAGCTGCTCGGCCTCAAGCTTCCCGTCCCGCAGGTCCACCACGCCCTGTCCGAACCCGCCACGGCCCTGCGGGCCCTGCGGACCGCCTTCGCGTGAACACCCCGCAGCCGGGCCGGTGCCCAGCACAGGGACCTTCGACCCCTGCGCCGGGCGCCGGCCGGCCCTGGCCCGGCAACCCCCGCCCACGAAGACTGGCCCGACACGACCACACGTCCCACGCACCCCACTCCGGAGAGGATTCACCCATGGCCGACCACCTGCTCGCCGCGATCGACGGCTCGGCACAGAGCATCGCCGCCGCCCGCTGGGCAGCCGACGAGGCCACCCGCCACGGCCTTCCGCTGCGCCTGGTCCACGCCCAGACCTGGCTCGACGACCTCCACACCGACCCCGGCCTACCGGCCGATGTCCGCGCCCTGACCACGCGCATGCTCTCCGACGCCAAGCAGGCGATCCGGACCACCCATCCGAGCCTGGAGATCCGCGCCGAGCTGATCGGCGGCGGCGAGCCGGTCGACGTCCTGGTCGACGCGGCCGCCGATGCTCGCATGCTGATCCTCGGCTCCCGCGGGCTCGGCGGCTTCGGTGCACTCATGGTCGGCTCCATCGGTCTGGCCCTCGCCGCCCGCAGCGAAGTCCCCACCGTGCTGGTCCGCTCCGACGCGACCGACCGCCCCGCCGGGCCCGACGGACCCGAGGTGGTCGTCGGCATCGACACCCGCGAGCCCGCTGCGGACGTCCTCGACTTCGCCTTCCGCGAGGCCGCCCGGCGCAGGGCGGTGCTGCGCGCCGTGCACGGCTGGACGCCGCCGCCGGTGTGGGGCTACGCCGGCTGGGTGACGCCACAGCCCGAGGCCGAGCAGTTCCGGGCGATCGAGGACGAACTCCTCACGCTGGCGATGACCGGCTGGCAGGAGAAGCACCCCGAGGTCGTGGTGGTCCAGGATTGCCGGATCGGCAGCGGCGCCGCAGCCCTGATCGACGCCGGCGCCGACGCGGACCTCCTCGTGGTGGGCCGCCGACGGCGCCCGCACCACCACGCCGGCATGCGGCTCGGGCCGGTCGCCCACGCCGTACTCCACCACGCGCAGGCACCGGTCGCCGTCGTCCCGCACGACTGACCCGCGCACCCCCTCGGGGGCGGTGGACTCCGGCATGCCCGGTTGTCCGCCGCCCCCTGTTCGCGTACACCGCTGGACCCTCCGGGCGACGCTGCGATCCCAGCCCCCGGGCCGCTTGGCACTGGCGTAGGCGGTCATGAAGGGGGAGGAGAGGCGGGCCAGGCTGCTGGAGACGGTGATGATCAGCCCGTTGTGCTGGCGGCGCACGGGCGGGAGGGTGGCGCGGAGGACGCGCCAGGGGCCGAGGACGTTGACATCGTAGATGTGGGCGAGGTCCTGGGGAGCGAAGCTTTCGCTGGGGCGGAGGTCGACCTGGAGGCCGGGCTGAGGGGGTGACGGTGCCGTGGGTACGGGCGGCGTCAGAACTTGCCGTTGTCGTTGCGCCGGTCGGCTCGTGGTGCGGGATGGTCCCCAGGACGTCCCGGTGCTCGACGAGCTTGTCGTCCTCGACGCGGAACAGGTCGTACAGGGCGGCGAGAACGGCGGCGCCCCACTGCTGGCCACCACCGGCCCGCAGGCCGAGCCGGTGCCCGGGCTGGCGGTGAGCACGCTCGACGTGCCGCGGTTCGCCGTGGCCGACGCGGACTGCCACCGGCTGCGGCAACGTGCTGTACCACCGCGACGACGGCCGCTGGAGCCTCATCAGTCGCGTGCTGTAGGGAGCACGGGACAGGCTGCCGGACCGTCAGGGTCCTGCCGGCGGCGCCGGCCAGGAAGGTGCCGTCGCCCTCGTACGGGGTGAAGTTGCACTGGATGAAGTCGCCCACGTCGACGGCGTCCCGCCACCGGCGGCCCTGGGAGCCGTCCCAGGCGATGTCCTCGCCACCGTGGTGGTCCGCCGGCCGCCCGGGTACCCGTCCGCAACGTCCCCGGCTGCAGGGCCGTCGGTCCCTCAGTCGCGCGCACCGCCCTGCGCGATGTCCCGGCGGTTGAAGCCCCGGATGCCGATCGCGGCGAAGATCAGACCGACCCCGGCCAGCAGGGCGCAGTGGCTCCACCGGATGCCGTTGACGAGAGGTTCGCCTCCCAGGTACCAGTGGAACGGGGAGAGGTACTGGCTCCAGTGCAGGCCTTTGATCTGCGGGAGGAAGGAGTCACCCAGGTAGGAGACGACGGTCAGGTAGGCCCCGCCCACGGTCGCGTACGTGCGGCGGCCGGTCCAGGCTCCGATGCCGAAGGCGATCGAGGCGAAGCAGCAGCCGAACAGGACGAGCTGGAAGGTCATCGCGGCCAGGTTCGCCGTGCTCAGGGCCGTGAACCCCGCTGGCACCCGGATGGCCAGCTCGACGACCAGGAGAACCGCTCCGGCCAGGAGGATGGCGGACAGCACCGCGAGCCACCGGGACACGGCCAGCCGGACCCGGCCGACCGGGTGGGCCAGCACCAGCTCGAGCGTTCCGGCCTCCTCGTCCCCCGCGATCGCTCGGGCGCCGGCCGAGACGGCGAAGACGGCGAGCAGGATCGGGACGAGCAGCCCGTAGACCGTCGATCCGAAGTACCCCGCCGCGGTGCCGTAGTCCTGTAGGTGGAACGCCTCGCGCAGGGCCTCGGGGAACGAGTCGATCGCGCCGGCCAGGCCCGAGTTCCCGCCCATGACCGGCCACATCAAGGAGTACATGGCCGCAACCGCGGTGATCGACAGCGCCCAGCCCAGGAAGCCGCGCCGGTTGTCCCTCAGGTACTTGCGCAGGACGGTGACGCTCATGATGCCGGGCCCTTCGTTCCGTTCGTGTGAGAACCGTGCCCGTAGAAGGTGAAGAAGATCTCCTCCAGCTCCGGCTCCTCGGCCAGCAGGCCGGTCACCTCGAACCGGGCAGCGGTCTTCACCAGGGTGTCGGGACTGCCGGTGAGGATCGCCCGCAGCACGCGACCGCCGTCGGGCGTCCCGGTCACGGTGACGTTCTGCAGTCCGGGCAGCCGGTCGAAGACCGCGGTGTCGATCTCCGAGGCGAAGGTGATCTCGATCGTCCGGTGGGCCGACCGGCGCAGCTTCTCGACGTCCGCGACGGTGACCAGTTCGCCGTCACGGATGATGCCGACCCGTCGGCAGGTCCGCTGCACCTCGCTCAGCACGTGGGAGGACATGAAGACGGTCTGGCCGTTGCCGTCCGCCTCCTGCACCAGCTCGACGAACCGCTGCTGCAGGAACGGGTCCAGACCGCTGGTCGGCTCGTCCAGGATCAACAGCTCGGGTCTGTGCATGAACGCCTGGACGACGCCGATCTTCTGCCGGTTGCCCTTCGACAGGGTTCCGATCCGGCGGCCCAGGTCCAGGTCCAGGCGCTCGGCGAGTTCGGTGATCCTGGCGGCCGGGACACCGCCGCGCAGGTCGCCGAGGTAGGTCAGCGCCTCGTGGCCGGTCTGGCGGCCGTCGATCCGGAAGTCCCCGGCCAGGTAGCCGACCCTGCCGCGCGTCTTCGGGCTGTCGCGCGGATCGGCACCCAGGACGCGCAGCGAGCCGGCGGTGGGCCGGAGGAGGTCGAGCAGGAGCCGGATCGTCGTGGTCTTCCCGGCGCCGTTGGGGCCGAGGAAGCCGAACACCTGGCCGCGTTCCACGGCGAGGTCGAGGCCGGCCAGGGCGGTCCTGCCGGTGCGGGCGTTGCCGTACCGCTTGACCAGCCCGGTGGCCTCGATGGCGAGGTCGGTCATCGACTCTTCCTTCTCTCTTCCCGTCCAGTCGCGGATCCCCGGCCCGCCCGGAGCTCTGGCGGGGCCGGGGGCGGCGTCGCGTGGCACGGGCGCGGAACCCGGGGTTCCACGCGCCGCAGTCCCTGCGACGATGCCCCGGAAAGCGGTGCCGGGAACGCCGGGCGGGTCGGCGGCCGCGGAAAGGCCGGAGCCGGGGACGGCCCCCACGCCGTCCCCGGCTCTCTGGTGCCCGGTCTTGCCCCCACAGCAGCCGGGCCGGGCCCGCGCCTCTACAGCACGGGAGTGATAAGGCCCCGGTGACCGTCGTCGCGATGGTGGGGCACGTTGCCGCGGCCGGTGGCCGTGTCAGTGAAGAACACGACGGAAGGCCGCTCAGGTCCAGGCACGCGACCGAGTCGGCCACGGCGAGCCGCGGCTCGGCGAGCGGGCTCGCTGGCAGGCCCGGCACCGGTTCGGCCTGCGGGTCGGTGGTGGCCGGCCGGTACCAGGACATCGGTGGCAGGCCCGATCGGCAATCGGTTCATCACAGTTCCTTTCCTGGGTGGGTTCAGACTGCCGGCTGCGGTGCGCCGGGGCCGTGGGCCGAAGGTCCCGCCGACAGAGCCACAGGTCCCCGATCACCTGGTGCGGGCAGTGCGCGGACGGTGGTACCTGTGGTGCCGAGGAGCGCACCGAGGGCGTCGTCCAGCGGGCCGATGGCGGCGAGGTTCCCGGTCCGTTCGGCGAACACCGCGGCGGCCTCGGCCTTGGGGCGCATCGAGCCCGCCGGCAGGTCGAGCTCGCGCAGCCGGCTGGGGGTGACGGTGGTGAGCGGGCCGGGGTGGGCCGCGCCGAAGCTGGTGAACACGTGGGTGACGTCGGTGAGGATCAACAGGGCGTCGGCGTCGAGCTGTTCGGCGAGCAGGGCGGCGGTGCGGTCCTTGTCGACCACGGCCTCCACGCCCTGCACCTGGCCGGTGTCCCGGTTGTGGACGACCGGGATGCCGCCACCACCGGCGGCGATCACGACGGCTCCGGTTGCCAGCAGGGCGCGGATGGCGGGGACCTCGGTGATCGCCTTCGGCAGGGGCGAGGGGACCGTGCGGCGCAGGTGGCCACCGTCGCGGCCGGTGGTCCAGCCGCGGTCGAGCTCCATCATCCTGGCCTGGTGGTCGGTGAGTTGGCCTCCGATGAACTTGTCGGGGTGGCGGAAGGCGGGGTCGTGGGGGTCGACTTCGGTGTGGGTGACCAGGGCGGTGACGGCGCGGCCGGGCAGGCGGCCGGCGAGTTCGCGGGCGAGCAGGGTGCCGATCATGCCCTGGGTCTGCGCGCCGAGGACATCCAGCGGGTAGGGGGCGGTCAGGGCCGGGTCGCTCTCGCTCTCGACGGCGAGCAGGCCGATCTGTGGCCCGTTGCCGTGGGTGATCACGACTTCGTGTCCGGCGAGGACGAGCTCGGCGAGCGAGCGGGCGGCGTCGTGGACGTGGTGCTGCTGGACGGCGGCGTCGGGGTGTTCGCCCCGCTGGAGCAGGGCGTTTCCGCCGAGGGCTGCGACGATGCGCATGGTCAGTCCCTCCCGAGGGTGGCGACGAGGATCGCCTTGATGGTGTGCATGCGGTTCTCGGCCTGGGTGAAGACCAGGGACGCGGGCGACTCGAAGACCTCGTCGGTGACCTCCAGGCCCTCCAGTCCGTGCTCGGCGGCGAGTTCGGCGCCGAGGTCGGTGCGCCGGTCGTGCAGGGCCGGCAGGCAGTGCAGGAAGGCGGTGTCGGGGTTGCCGGTGGCGGCCATGGTCTTGGCGTTGATCTGGTACGGGAGCAGCAGGTCGATGCGCTCCTTCCACCGGTCGTGGTCCTCGCCCATCGAGACCCAGACGTCGGTGTAGAGGTAGTCCGCACCGCGTACGGCGTCCTCGACCTGGTCGGTGAGGGTGAAGCGGGCGCCGCTGTCCTGGCCGAGCAGCAGGCACTCGGAGACCAGCAGCGGGTCGGGCCACAGCTCGCGCGGGGCGGCGATCCGCACGTCCATGCCGAGCAGACTGCCCATCACCATGAGGGAGTTGGCGGTGTTGTTGCGGGCGTCGCCGAGGTAGCAGAAGGAGATCTGCTCCAGTGGCCTGCGGCTGTGCTCGCGCATGGTGAACACGTCGCACAGGCTCTGCGTGGGGTGGCACTCGTCGGTCAGGCCGTTGTAGACCGGCACCCCGGCGTGCGCGGCGAGTTCGGTGACGGTGTCCTGGGCGAACCCGCGGTACTCGATGCCGTCGTACATCCGCCCGAGTACCCGGGCGGTGTCGGCCACCGACTCCTTGTGGCCTATGTGGGAACTGTCGGGCCCGAGGTAGGTGGTGGTGGCGCCCTGATCGGCGGCGGCGACCTCGAAGGCGCAGCGGGTGCGGGTGGAGTTCTTCTCGAAGATCAGCGCGAGGCGCCTGCCGGCGAGGAGCCTGCGCTCGGTACCGGCCTTGCGGGCGGCCTTGAGGTCGGCGGCGAGGTCGAGCAGGTGGTGGATGTCGGCAGTGGTGAAGTCGAGTTCGCGCAGGTAGTGGCGGCCGTACAGGTTGGTGGTCATGGTGGATTCCTCCTGCGGGGTGGCTAGTTGGCGGGGTCACGCTGGATGGGGCAGCTCATGCAGCGCGGGCCGCCTCGGCCCCGGCCGAGTTCGGAGCCGGCGATGGTGACGATCTCGATGCCCTGCTTGCGCAGGTAGGTGTTGGTGACGGTGTTGCGTTCGTAGCCGACGACCACGCCCGGCTCGATCGCGAGGAAGTTGCTGCCGTCGTCCCACTGCTCGCGTTCGGCGGCCCGGACGTCCTGCTCGGCGGACAGGAGGCGGACCTTGTCCAGGCCGAGCGCCTCGGCGAGGGAGGCGGCGAGGTCGGCGTCGGGGGTGACGTCGAAGCCGGCGGGGCGCTCGGGGGCGGGGGTGAGGGTCCACGAGCGCAGCCGGTCGGCCAGGCCCGGGTGGACGGCGAAGGTGTCGCGGTCGATCATCGTCATGACGGTGTCCAGGTGCATGAACGCGCGGCTCTCGGGAAGCCGCACGGCGATGAGCCGATGCGCGGTGTGGGTCAGGAACAGCTGCTGGGCGAGGGCTTCGACGGCCTGGGCGGTGGTGCGCTCCCCCATCCCGACCATGACCGTGCCCGGGGCGAGGACATGCACGTCGCCGCCCTCCAGGCTCAGGCCGGGAGGCGTGGTGGTGCCGTCGAGCAGCGGGGGCGGGGCTTGCGCGAACAGCGGGTGGAAGCGGTAGATCGCGGCGGTGTGCAGGGTCTCGCGGCGGCGGGCGGGCTTCGCCATCGGGTTGAGGCTGTAGCGTCCGCCGATCCAGCAGGAGTTGTCGCGCGGGAAGAGGTGGTTGGGCAGGGGCGGCAGCGCGAAGTCCTGCTCGCCGAGCGTGTGCCAGGCCAGACTGTGCGGGTGGCGCAACGGCAGGTCGGTCTTGAGGACGCCGCCGATCAGGTACGCGGCCAGGGTCCGGCCGTCGAGTTGCAGGCACAGCTCGTGGACCGGCTCCACCAGGGCCGGGCCGACGGTGGCCGGGGTGACGACCTGGCCGAGCAGCCAGGCCCGGGCCGGAGCGAGGTCGAGCGTCTCGGCGAGCAGGTCGGCGTAGTGGTGGACGCGCACGCCGTGGTCGCGCAGCACCTGGGCGAAGGCGTCGTGCTCCTCGCGGGCGCGCTTGGCCCACAGGATGTCGTCGAAGAGCAGTTCGTCGACGTTGCGCGGGGTCAGCCGGGAGAGCTCCAGGCCGGGGCGGTGCAGGATCACCTGGCGCAGGCGCCCGGCCTCGGAATCGACACGCAGGGTGGACATGGGTGGTGCTCCTTCGGAGAGGTTCAGTGCTGGTGACGCGCGGTCAGTGCGCGGCGCAGGATGGTCGGCAGGCTCACCGGGCGGGCGGTGCGGGCCGCCTTCGGCAGGGGCGCGGCGGTGGGGACTGCGGGCTCGGCGGGTCCGGTCGTGGCTGCGGTCCGGGCCGCGGCGTCCGGACGCTTCAGCCAGATGTAGACGGGGATGCCGAGCAGGATGGTGAACAGGCCGTAGTAGACGGTCTGGTAGCCGCTGCCCTGGATCGACCAGTACGAGAAGGCAAGGGCGAGCAGCGCGACGGTGACGTCGCGGGCGAAACGCGGCCGCTCCAGCTCCTGACGGCCGCGCACCACCAGCCAGTACAGCTGGGCCGCCGCCGAAACGAGGTACGGGATGACGGCGGTGAGCACGCTCAGCAGCACGATCTCGGTGAAGACCTTGGTGAAGCTGGTGTAGCTGACGACGGTCAGTACCGAGGCCAGGACGGTGGCCGAGAGGATGCCGAAGGCGGGTACCTCGCTGCGCCCGCGGGTGCCGGTGAAGGCGGCGGGGAAGAGCCCGTCGCGGGCGGCCGCCATCGGCATCTCCGCGCAGATCAGGGTCCAGCCGTTGAGCGCCCCGAGACCCGAGACGATCGCCGCGGCCGCTACCAGGTTCCCGGCCCAGTGGCCGCCCGCGATCGCGTTCATGGCGTCGGTGAACGGCGCCGTGGAGGAGCCGAGTTGGGCGTGCGGGACGGTGCCGAAGACCGACAAGGTACCGAGCAGGTAGATTGCGGCGCAGGCCAGCGTGCCGTAGACGGTGGCCCGCGGCACGTTCCGCTTCGGCTCCCGGACCCGGCCGGCGGCCACCGAGGCGGTCTCCAGGCCGATGTAGCTGAACAGGGCGATCGCCCCGGCCGCCGAGACCGCGCCGAGCGCGGAACCCCCACTCGCGTTGAAGGCACCGAAGTTCCCGGACTTCACGAACAGCAGCCCGGCGGTGGCCATGAACGCCAGCGGCAGGAACTTCAGGACCGTGGTGACCACCTGGAACGCACCGATGTTGCGCACCCCGGTCAGGTTGACGATCGCCGGCACCCACAGGCCGGTCAGCGCGATCGCGATCGAACCCCAGGTGTGGTGACCCTTGTTGACGAACACCTCGACGTAGCCGACCCAGGCCACCGCGATCGCGGCGTTGCCCGCCCACGCGGTGATCCAGTACGACCAGGCGGTGAGGAAGCCGGCGAATTCGCCGAACGCCTCCCGGGCGTAGACGTACGGTCCGCCACTGCCCGGTACCCGCTCCGACAGCCGCCCGAAGACGGCCGCCAGCGCCAACGCGCCGATCGTCACCATAACGAACGCCACCAGCGCGATCGGCCCGTAGGGAGCGAGCGCGGAGGGCAGCGCGAACACTCCCGTGCCGATGATGCTGCCGACCACCAGAGCGGTCGCGGCGGGAAGCCCGAAGCCACCACCGCGCCCTCGCGGGCCGTCGGACGCCAGGTGCTGCGGTGGACCTTCGCGGTCGGGTGCGGACATCGGGACTCCTTCAGGATGTGCTCGGGGAGGTCGACGGGACCGGTGCTCCCGTCGCTCACGGTGACGATCCTCGGCGCGCGGCACGGCAACGCCCCAGGGACCATCGGGCCCTGATCACGCGGCCACCGGTCCCTCCCCCGCGCCCCGGTGGTCCCGACGAACCGGCTCGGCGGCGACGTCCCGCCGGCGCTCCGATGCCCTCCGGGACCAGTGGCCCCGCCCTCGGCCCGGTCGGTCCCTGTGCCCGCCCGCAACACCGGGGACAGAGTTCTCCCGAACGCAAGGCCCGCCGGAGGTCCTGACCACGCATCCGGCCGACAACCGTGGAGGAGAGCACCGATGGCGAAGCACGTCCTGGTAGGGATCGACGGATCCGCCCGCAGCGAGGCCGCCGCCCACTGGGCTGCAGGGGAGGCGGTCCGCCGCGGGGCCCCGCTGCGGCTGCTGCACGCCTGGCCCTGGCTCGGCCCGCGGGATACCGAGGACACCGGTGACCCCCGGCCCCGCGACCTGCGCCCGGCCGCTCTGGAGATGCTGGCCGGCATCACCGAGCGCATCCTTCGGGAGCACCCGGCGCTGTCGGTCGACACCGCCGTGATCGGCGACGACCCGGTGGATGCGCTGGTCAAGGCCGCCGAACGGCAGGAACTCGTCGTCCTCGGCTCACGCGGGCTCGGCGGCTTCGCCGGTCTGCTGGCCGGCTCGGTCTCGCTCGCCGTGGCGGCACGGGTCGGAACCCCACTGGTGCTCGTCCGGGCCGACCGTCAGGCCTCGCCCCAGGACGACCCGACGGATCCCGGGGAGATCGTCGTCGGACTGGACCCCCGTCAGCCCCCGGGTGCCGTGCTCGCCTTCGCGTTCGCCGAGGCCGCGCGACGTGGCGCGCGTCTGCGGGCCGTCCACGGTTGGGACCCGGTACCGCTGTGGGCCGCGACGAGCTGGATACCGCCCCGGTCGGAGATCGCGGCGCGCGAGACCGCGCTGCGGCGGCGGCTCTCCGAGACGCTGACCGCAGCGCGAGCCGAGTACCCGGATGTCCCGGTGGTCAGCGAGATCCGGCGCGGCGGCGCGGCACACGCCGTCGTCGCCGCGGGGGAACGGGCCGAGCTGGTCGTCGTCGGCCGCCACGACCGCCACCACTCCCTGGATGTGCGGCTCGGTCCGGTCGCGCACGCCGTACTCCACCACTGCGCCACCCCGGTCGCGGTGGTCCCGCACGCCTGAGCCCGCCCCGCCCCGTTCCGACTTCGCACCGACCGCGCACCGACCGCCGAAGGGCCTCCCGACCATGACCGGCACTCCCCTCACCCGTCCCACCCGCCCGTGGCGCCGAAGCCTGCGCCGGGCGCTCGGCACCGAACGCAACACGCTGGCCAGGCCCGAGGACCGGGCCCGTAGCCACACCTGGCTCCTCGCCGCCGTCGCGACCGGACTCGCCGTCCTGCTGGGCGGCACGGCCGCCTGGAGCGCCTTCGGCTCCGCCCAGCACCGCGCCGCCGCGGCGGCATCGCGTCTGCACCACATCGAGGCCGTTCTGCTCACCCCGACCCGCTCCACGGCCGGCAACGCCGGCTCGGCGGCCGCCAGCTACCGGGCCACGGCCACCTGGACGTACCCCGGCGAGCAGGCGCACACCGGCACCGTGGAGATCGAGCACCGCGCCGACGCGAACTCCACCGTCGGCGTCTGGGTCGGTGACACCGGCCGCCTCGCCACGGCCCCGGCCGGCACCGCCGACCTGGTCTCCGACGGCCTCAGCCTCGGCCTGTCCGTCCTCGGCCTCCTTCTCGTGCTCATCGTCTGCGGCCTGGGCCTGCGGCTACGCTCCCTCAACCGCCGCTCCGACGCGGCCTGGCAGCGCGCCTGGGCCGAGACCGAGCCGGTATGGAGCGGACGCGCGACCCACCGGCCCGGCACGGGCGACCCCCGGCTCGGCTGACCCCGACCCCGCCCACCCGACTCCCCCGGAAGGGCTTCGGCCCCCGCCGGCGGGACGTCCGGCCCCTGATCGACCACGCCGGCCACCCGCCACGATGGCACGCGCATCGCACAACACCGTTCTCCCACCACGGACCTGACGATGGGGAGAAACCATGTCCGGCCCACCACGCCGCCGCGCCCCGCCTCACCCTACGGATCGGCTCCAAGCTTCGGCACTCCGTCCCCTCACCCCTCGCAACGCCGCGGGCGGCAGCCCGGCTGCTCCGCCGCCCCCGCTCGCCGGCGCCGCATCCGACCTGTCGGGGGCGAGCACCTGACAGCGCGACGAGGACCGACGATGCGTCCGGGGTGGCATAGGGCCGTTCGGCCCTATGCCACCCCTCGGGTGCCCGGCAAACTACGCTCAGGTCCGACGCGGCCCGCCGCCGGGCGGGTCCTTGAACATGGAGCGGTGATGGTGGACAGCGCGGCAGTCGGTGTGGGCAGCCCGGTGAAGGTGTTCCTCCTCGACGACCACGAGGTGGTCCGCCGTGGCGTGCACGACCTGCTCGACGCCGAGCCCGGCCTGACCGTGGTGGGCGAGGCCGGCACGGTCGAGCAGGCGATCGCCCGCGTCCCCGCGCTGCGCCCCGACGTCGCGATCCTGGACATGCGGCTCCCCGACGGCGACGGCGTGACGGTCTGCCGGGAACTGCGCTCGCGGATGCCCGACCTGGCCTGCCTGATCCTCACCTCCTTCGACGACGAGGAGGCCCTGCTCGACTCCATCATGGCCGGTGCCTCCGGGTACGTCCTCAAGCAGATCAGCGGGACCGACCTGGTCTCCGCCGTTCGCACGGTCGCCTCCGGACAGTCCATGCTGGACCCCGGCGCGACCACCCGGCTGATGGCCCGGCTGCGCGGCGACGGCGCCGTCCCGCAGGCGCCGGCCTTCCCGGAACTCACCGACCGTGAACGGGAGATCCTCGCCCTGATCGGCGAAGGACTGACCAACCGCCAGATCGGCGAGCGGCTCTACCTCGCCGAGAAGACCGTCAAGAACCACATCTCCCGGCTGCTGGCCAAGCTCGGGGTCGAGCGGCGCGTCCAGGCCGCCGTCATCGCCACCCAGGCCACGGCCGCCCGCGACCACGCCGCCGGCCGCCCCGGGCGGTGAGCGGGCCGGCCGTCCGGAGCCGACCGGGGCGACCGGTGCGCATCCGGAGCCTTTCGACAGCACTCGGGGGACCATCGGCCCCTCTCCCCGGAACCGGTTCGAGGCGACCATCGAAGCCATGAAGCCAGATCAGACCCCGCAAGTCGATCACGCGCCGCTGGACGAGCAGCAGTGCCTGCGGCTCTTGGCCGCGACCACGGTCGGCCGAGTCGTGTACACCATCGGCGCGCTTCCGGCCGTCCTCCCCACGCGCTACCGCCTCGGCCCCGACGGCAGCGTCCTGCTTCGCGCCCCCGCAGGATCCGAGCTGGTCCGGGCCGTGTCCGGCGCCTTGGTGGCCTTCGAGGCGGGGGAGGTCGACGAGTCGGACGGCAGTGGCTGGAGCGTCACCGTGCTCGGCCACGCCGCCGTCGCCGAGGGCCCCGCCCCACAGGATCCCGCCTTGCCCTGCCGCCCTGGTCAGGTGTCGATCCGGATCCGCGCGGAGCTGGTGACCGGGAGGACCCTGCCGGCTTCCCGGCCCTGCCGGAGCTGAGGGCCCGTACCCGGTGGCCCGGCCGGTGCTGACACTCAGTCGCCCAGCGGCGCGGACCACACCAGTCGTGCTCCACCCCCGGGCGGGCTCGACAACTCCAGGGCACCGCCGAGGCCCTCGGCCCGCTCCGCGAGGTTGCGCAGGCCGCTGCGCCGGCCCTGCGCCGGGATGCCGACGCCGTCGTCCTGCACCGTCAGCACGACCTGAGTGCCCGTCGCCTGCAGCACAACCTCGACCCGCCCGGCTCCGGCGTGCCGCGCCGCGTTGCTCAACGCCTCGCCCAGGACGGCCACCACGTGATCCGCGACCGCGGTGGGGACGTCGGTGTCCAGCAGGCCCTCCATGCTCAGGCGCGGTGCGAAGCCCAGCGCCGCCTGAGCCGTCTCGACCGCCTTCACCGCCCGGGCCCGCAGCCCGCTGCCGGCCGTGTCGTCCCGGGCCTGGAGTCCGAAGATCGTCGACCGAATGATCTTGATCGTCTCGTCCAGGTCCCCCACCGCTCGCAGCACCCGGTCCGACGCCCCCGGGTGCTCGATGAAGCGGGCGGCACTCTGCAGCGTCATACCGGTGGCGAAAAGCCGCTGGATCGCCAGGTCGTGCAGGTCCCGGGCGATCCGGTCGCGGTCCTCCAGCATCGCCAACTGCTCCGCGTCCCGGCGCCGTGAGGCCAGTTCCAGCCCCAGCGCGGCCTGGTCCGCGAAGCCGAGCAGCGGCTCGATCTCCCGCTCGGAGAACAGGGCCTCCCCCGGCCGGCGGGCGAGCAGCAGGACAGCGTCGATGTGCCCCTCACGACGCCCCAACGGCACCGCGACAGCCGGGCCGAGCCCCTCCGCCCGTCGCGGATCGCCCGCCAGGCGCGCGTCGGTGGCCAGATCGGAGGTGGTGACCGAGGCGCCGCCCGTACAGGCCGCCCCCGAGAGCGTGCCCTCCGATGCCACCACCAGACCGGTCCTGCGCCCCGCATCCCCGCCGAGTGCGAACTCCACCTTCAGCGTCCCGCCACCGGCCTCCGGCACGACCACGTCCGCCAGCGCAGCCCCGGTGATCTCCCGTGCCCGCTGTGCGATCAGCTCCACCACCCGAACGCGCGAACTGCCCGACAGCAGGCTGCGAGTGATCTCCGCACTCGCGCTCAGCCAGCGCTGCTGCCGCTGTGCCTCCTCGTACAGCCGCGCATTGTCGATCGCCACTCCGGCGGCCACCGCCAATGTCGCGATCACCGATTCGTCGTCGGCGTCGAACTCCTCACCGCCGCGCTTGTCCGTCAGGTAAAGGTTGCCGAACACCTCCTCCCGTACCCGTACGGGCACGCCGAGGAAGGTCCGCATCGGCGGGTGGTTCGCCGGGAACCCGTACGAGGCCCGGTGCTGCGACAGGTCCTCCAACCGCAAGGCCTCCGGATGGCTGATCAGCTCACCCAGCAGACCCTTGCCCTTCGGGTAGGGCCCGATCGCCGCGATCTCCTCCTGCGACATACCGACCGTCAGGAACTCGGAGAGCGACTCGCCGTCCGGACCGATCACCCCCAGCGCCGCGTAGCGGGCGTCGACCAGAACGGCTGCCGCCTCCACGATCCGACGCAGCGCCTGGGTCAGGTCCAGCTCACGGCCGACCGACAGCACCGCCTCCAACAGGCTGTGGACGCGGTCCCTGGTCCCGCGGGCGGCGTCGATCCGTGCCTGCAGTTCCTCCAGCAACTCGTCGAGCCGCAGCTGCGGTATCCGCGAGCGTGCCACATCGTCCCCGCCCACGGCGGCCTCCTCCGGTCCGGTGCCCGGGACCGATTCTCGCAGACCCTCGCGCGACACCGCCGAGGTCCGGCCCGCCGTCGGCGGCCCCAGCACGACGCGAGGCCGCCGACGCTGCTTGCCGCGGCGCGCTGCGCCTGTGCCCGGTACCTCACGCCCGCGATCCGGCTGTTCCCGGCTTCCTGGTGCAGCCGGGCGGTGCAGGGCCGCCGGGCAGGGCCCGGCAGCGCACTGGCGGAGGAGGAGCGCCTCCACCCTGACCGGCACCGTCCTCGCGCCGAAGCCACCAGCCGGTCCCAACTCTCCTTCGCGCTGCGCCCCATCTGTGGGTGTGCAACCCCGCTGGAGGCTGCCCCGGCGGGCGGGTCGCCCTCGGAGCGTCGCCGTAGGCATCTGCAGCGCCACGGCCGGCCGTCATGCCGGAGCGTGGGGGAGCACGGCACTCCGGTGGTCACCGGGCCCGGAGAGCTCCTTGCCCACCCCGTGGCCTGCCCGCTCCGCGGCGGTCCGCAGGAGCGCCACCCGGCGCGACCGGGCGGGACCGGCCGCCAGGTTCGCCACCGCCAGGACGAGACCGAGGCACAGCACCCCGGCCCAGAGCGTGCCGGTGCCGAGGTGTTCGGCCACCAGCCCGCCGAGGGCCGGGCCGAGGAACATCGCGCCGGGCGGACCGAATCCGAACACACCCTGGTACCGGCCCCGGGCGTCGGAGGGCGACAACTGGACGATCACCGCGGAGTTCGCCAGCGTCATCAGCATCTCGCCGAGCGTCCAGACGGCGACCGTCAGCGCGTACGCCCACAGCGAGTCGGCGAGCGCGACCAGCCCGAAGCCGACCCCGGCGACCACGACCGAGGCGGCCAGGACGTGCTCGTGCCGGTACCGGGCCACGAGTCCCGGCAGGACGAGCTGCCCGGCGACGATCAGCACCATGTTGACCACGATGACCTGGCCGTACGACGTCACGTCCAGCCCGTCGGCGACGAGGGAGGCCGGCAGCATCTTGTTGGTCTCGATCATCGTCCAGCCGAGCAGGGTCAGTCCGACGAAGACCATGAAGGTCCGGTCGCGCAGGACTGGGCCGAGCCCGGTCGGGCCGGTCCTGACGGCCGTGGCGGCGGGCCGGGTCTCCGGGACCTTCAGCGCCAGCAGCAGCGTGGAGCAGAGCAGGACGCCGGCGTTGGTCGCGAAAAGCAGCACGGGCTCGATCCTGGCCAGCAGGCCGGCGAGCAGCGCCGCGGCTCCCGAACCGAGGTTGAACGCCCAGTAGTTCAGGTTCAGCGCGCGGACCCGGTCGGCCTCGGCGACCACGTCGATGATCGACGCGGTGAACGCCGGCCGGACGATGCCGAGGAACACCCCGAGCAGCAACGCCAGCACCAGGACCGCCGCCCGACCGTCGGTGCAGCCCAGGGCCAGCATGGTCAGCGCCGCCGGGACGGAGCCGCCGAGCATCGCCGGGCGCCGCCCCCACCGGTCGGCGATGATCCCGCCCGGCAGCCCGCCCAGGGCCGTGCCGATGCCGCCCAGACCGATGACCAGTCCGGTGTAGGAGACCTCGAAGTGCCGGACCGAGAGCAGGTACACGCCGAGGTAGATCTGCGCCACCGCGCCCGTCCGGTTGATCAGCGACGCCGTCCACAGGTACCAGAACGCGGCCGGCAGCCCGCCGGCCGTCCGCCGCAACCAGCCGCTCGTCCGTAGGGGGTGCAGGGAAGGCAAGGGTCGGCTCCTCGAGGCAGGTCACGGATCGGTGCCTGCGACGCTACGGGCCGCCGGTGCCGGAGTCCTGGTCCACATTTGGCAAACTGGACCAATGATCGAGACCCGCAGTCCCGGCATCGCCGCCGTCCTCGGCGGCTGGCGGCAGGAGCCGGGGCCGCTCGCGCAGGCACTCGCCGCGGCGATCCGGGACGCCGTCATCGACGGACGGATCCCGGTCGGCACCCGCCTGCCGTCCGAGCGCGCCCTCGCCACGGCCCTCCAGGTCAGCCGCGGCACCGTGGTCACCACGCTGGCCGCGCTCCGCGACGGTGGTTGGCTGCGCACGCACCACGGCAGCGGCAGCGACGTCCGGCTCCCGCCGGAGGTCACCGAGCGCACCGCACCCTGGTCGGTGGACCACGGGGACGGCCTCGACTTCACCCGCGCGGTGCCCGCCGCCCCCCACGCCGTCTACCTGGAGGCGTCCCGGCGGGCGGTGGAGCGGTCGGCCGCCCTGCTCATGGACTCGGCCGAGCCCGACGCGGGGCTGCCCCGGCTGCGGGAACTGCTGGCCGACCGCTACACCCGCGACGGCCTGCCGACCCGCCCGGACCAGATCCTGGTCACCTCGGGCGCGCGGGCCGCCTTCACCCTCCTGGCCGACCACCTGCACGACCGCGCCCGCCCCGTCCTGGTGGAGAGCCCCACCTACCACGGCGCACTGGCCGTCCTGCGGCGCCGCCGGGCCCGGCTGGCGGCCTCCCCCGTCACCGCGGAGGGCTGGGATCCGGACCGCCTCGCTCACGCCGTCAGGACCGTACGACCGGGACTGGCCTACCTGACACCCGACTTCCACAACCCCACCGGCGCCCTCATGCCCGCCGACCAGCGCGAGCAGGTCGCCGAACTGGCGGCCCGCAACGGCCTGACGGTCATCGCCGACGAGACCCTGCGCGACCTGGACCTGCGGACCCCGCCGGAGCCCGTCCCGCACCTGAGCGGCAAGGCCGTCGTCGCCATCGGCTCGCTGGGCAAGCTCGTCTGGGGCGGCCTGCGCGTCGGCTGGCTGCGCGCCGACGCCGCCCGCATCCGCGAACTCCTGCACAATCCGCTCCAGGCACGGCTGTCGCCGCCGCCGCTCGAACAGCTCATCGCCTGCGAGCTCCTGACCGACCCGCAGGACCTGCTGCGCGACCGGCGTGAGCGGCTCCGCGCCCAACGCGACCACCTGGCGGCCCTGCTGGAGGGTGCGGGCGCATGGAGCTTCACGCTCCCGCCGGGCGGCCTCTGCCTGTGGCTGCGGCTGCACGGCACGGCCGCCTCCGCCCTGGCCACCCGTGCAGCCCGCGAGGGCCTGAAGCTCTCCCCCGGGCCGGGCTTCTCCGCCGACCGCACCCTCACCCACTACCTGCGGCTCCCCTACACGGCCACCCCCGAGACCCTGACCCGCGCGGTCGCCGTCCTGACCGGCCGGGCGACGACCCGCAAGTAGGCGGTTCACCCTCCGCAGGCCTCACCGGAGATCGCTGGGACGAGGGCGGCAGGGACCCGTCCCGCCGCGCTGTCGGCCGTCCGGGGTGTCACGGCCCGGCCTCGCGCCGGGCGGCCGCGGGCGGGGACACAATCGGCGCATGGAGAAGCCCGAGATCGTGTCGGCCGCACAGTGGCAGCTCGCCCGCGACGAGCTGCTCGAGGCCGAGAAGGAAGCCACCCGCGCCCTGGACGCGCTCGCGGCACGGCGCCGCCGGCTGCCGATGGTGCGGTTCGCCGACGACTACGTGTTCGAGTCGCCGACCGGCCCCAGGACGCTGCTCGACCTGTTCGAGGGCAAGGACCAGCTGGTGGTCTACCAGTTCATGGACGTCGGCCCGGACCACCTCTGCCCGGGGTGCACCAAGTTCACCGACAACGTCCCCGCCAAGGCGCCCGCCGCACTCGCGGACCACGGCGTCGCCTGGGCGACGGTGTCGGACCTGCCGCTCGCCCGGATCGAGGAGGCCAAGGCCCGGCAGGGCTGGACCATGCCGTTCGTGTCCTCGCGCGGGACGTCGTTCTCGGCGGACTGCGGGGCCGGCGGCGGTTTCATGCTCAGCGCCTTCCTGCGCGACGGCGGCCGGGTCCACCGCACGTACAGCACCACCTCGCGCGGCGTGGACCGGCTGGTCTTCCTGCACAGCATCCTCGACCTCACCGCGTACGGCCGGCAGGAGGACTGGGAGGACTCCCCCGCCGGCTGGCCCCAGCACCCGACCTACGGATGAGCCCTCCCACCTGCGGCGGAGCCGGTGCGGCCGTCCCAGCCCGCAAGATACCGGCGGGTTGGGGTTCGCACGGGGACCGCGCGCCGCTACCGTCATGCCCCAGGGCAGGCGCTCCCACCGGCCGGCCCGACTCGACGGGCCGTGGCGCGCACCCCTTCCGGTCACCGGAAGCGTCCCGGCCCGCCCCGGCGGCCGGCCTCTCGGGCCCGCCGGCGGGCGCAAGGCCGGACCTGCCACGAGGTCATCGCGGGCGCGGTCCGGCCTTCACCCCTCCTCCCGCCCGGTCCCGTCGGACCCGGGCGCCCGTCCCGGCGCAGGCCGTCCTCCGCTTCGGCCTGCCCCGGTGCGGACGCCGCCGGGCCGGCGCGCTACGGGGCCTTGACGTCGGCCAGCCGGGCGCCCTGGAGCTGGCAGTCCCGGAACTCGTACCAGGGCGCGGTGCCGGTCCAGCGCAGGAAGCCGGTGGTCCCGGTGCCCGCGGTCATGTCGATGAACCGGCAGCCGTCGTACAGCAGCTTGCCAGCCGTGGTCGCGGTGGCGGCGCTCACCTGGTGCGAGCCCATCAGCGCGCAGTCCTGGTAGCGCACCATCGGGCCGCGGGACGGGTTGACGGCGTCGAAGCGGTACACGTGGGTGACCGCGTTGGGTGCCCAGGACTGGAAGGACAGCGCGGTGTCGTCGCAGGAGACGAAGGTGATGTTGCCCTTGTACCAGGAGGAGTCGATCACCTTGTGGCCCGGACCGCGCAGCTCGAAGCGGATGCCCTGCGCGTACAGCCGCATCACCGAGTCCGCCCGGCTGCCGGCCGCCGATCCGAGCTGGAAGAAGGTCCCGGTGGAGGCGGCGTCGGTGAGGATGTACGAGCCTCCGGTGAAGTTCATCGAGCCGCCGCGCTCGTTGCGCACGAACGAGCCGGACTTGTACTCGACCTTGCAGTCCCGGAACCAGTAGTTGAGGAACTGGTCCTGCTGGGACTCGGCCGGCGTCATCCCGATGACCAGGAACGCGTCGGTGTAGGAGCCGCCGATCTGGCAGTGGTCCCAGCCCATCTCGCTGTTCAGGTCGGAGGTGCCGGCCGGGCCGTCGAGGCCGATGCCGACCTTCCAGCTGCCGCGCCACTCGACGTCCTCGTACCAGGTGTCCTGGACCCCGGCGGCGTCGGAGGAGTAGGCGTAGTTGAAGGTCGCGGTGGCGTCCTTGCTCTCGAAGGTCAGGCCGCTGATCCGGATGTTCTTGTACCGCTGCCGGTTGGTCCACAGCGTGGTGTCCCGGGCGGTCGGCGCGTAGGTGATCCGGGAGAGCCGCTTGCCGTACCCGCGGATCGCGATGCCGTCGACGATGCCGCCGTGACCTATGCCGTCCTCGCCGGGCAGCAGTGAGTCCGGCTGCGTCAGCAGGTAGGTGCCGGGCGGGATGAGCAGGGTCTTCTTCGGTATCGCGCCGGAGATCGGGCCGGGCTGGAAGGAGCCGAGCAGCTCCGCCGCGGCGGCCCGGAACGCCGCGTCGCTCGCCGTCTGGCCGGTCGGGTCGGCGCCCTTGGCGACGACGTCGACCACGTACGGGTCGCCGCCGGCCGTCGCGGCCGAGGCGCTGGACCCGCCCAGCGCGAGGCTGCCCGCGAGCGCCCCCATCCCCGTGACGCCGGCGAGCAGCGCGCGCCGCCCCGGCCCGCGCCCGTCCGCCGTCCGCTCTGCTGATCCGCCGTCACCCTGCCGGTATGTCCGTGTGGACACCTTGTGCTCCCCTCGTGAGGACATTGCTGATCTTGGTGGAACAGCAAGATCCTCACCCATCCGGGCCGCCGTCTCAAGGCTCGTCCGGGGCCGATTCCGCCGCGGGCGCCGCTTTGTCCGGATACGGAGCAGCTTGTGAGGCCGGAGCCTCAGGGCGGTGTGGTGAACCGGTACCCCTCGCCGGTCAGCATCGGCAGGTACGTACGCAGGGCGGCGACGGTCTGCGACCGGTCGCCGCCGCCGTCGTGGTTGAGCACGATCGCGCCGGGACGGACCCCCTCCAGCACCCGGCTGGTGATGGCGGGTGTGCCGGGGCGGCTCCAGTCCCGCGGGTCGACCGACCACGACATCGGCCGCATCCCCAGTTCGGCGCCGGCTGCCAGCGACGACTTGGTGAAGTCGCCGCCGGGGGCCCGGAACCAGGTGGGCGCCCGGCCGGTCGTGGTGTGCAGGAAGTCGCTGGTGCGGCGCAGCTCGTCGCCGACCTTGGTGTCCGACAGCTGGCGCAGTTCGGGGTGGGTCCAGGTGTGGTTGGCGATGTGGTGGCCCTGGGCGGCGATCTCCCGGACCAGCGCGGGATGGGCCGCGGCGTTCTCGCCGACCAGGAAGAAGGTCGCCGAGATCTTCTGCTCCGCGAGGAGTTTCAGCACGGCGGGCGTGTAGGTCGGGTCCGGTCCGTCGTCGATGGTCAGGGCGATCAGCCGGTCGTCGGTGGAGAGCGAGAACAGCGGGTCCCTGACCCGGACCGGCGCGGGCGGTCCGGCCGCCTGGGGGGCGGCCGCGGCGACCGGTGGCGCGGCGGCGGCCTCGGGCGGGGACCCGGACGGCGCCTGCGGCGCGGGCCCGGCGGGTGCGCCGCCGGCCGTGGTGTCCGCCGTCCGGTCGGTGCCGCCGGCGACCGGCGACAGGCGGCTCCAGGACTGCGGGGAGAGCAGTGTGAACCCGGCCTCTACCAGTAGGAGCCGACGGGTCATGATCTGACGATGCGACAACATGATTGATCCCTCCCCGCGCAGCCCGCCTCCCTCCCACCGGGGGCCCGTACCCACCCGCGCATCACCCGGCCGGCCCAGCATCCGGGCCCCCGCGCTCCTCCGTTGGTGTGGCCCGCCGCGGCGCGGCGGCCGGTGCCCGGGGGGGCGCCCGGGTGTCCGGGGCGGCCCGCTGTCGGTGCCCGCCGCTACCATCGCCCGCATGAGAGCTGACGGAACGTTCGCCGTGAAGTCCTTCGTCCCCACCGGGCTGGTGCCGGACCCGGCCGTCGCCACCGGGCTGCCGGTGGGCGTGGCCACGATGGAGAAGAGCTTCGAGGGCGAGGTGGCGGGCCGGTCCGCGACCCTGTTCACGGCCGCCTTCGACCAGACCACGGGCACCGGGACGTACGTGGCCATGGAGTCCTTCGAGGGCTCGCTGGGCGGCCGGTCCGGCGCCTTCAACTTCGCCCACTCGGCGTCGACCACCGGGACGGACCGCAGCGCGCAGTTCTTCGTGATCGTCCCGGCCAGCGGCACCGGCGAGCTGGCGGGGATCTCGGGCACCGGCGGCATCGCGGTGGAGGAGGACGGCACCCACCGGATCTGGTTCGACTACCGGATCGACTGACCGGCCGGCCGGGCCCCGGCTGCTTCCGTCGGCGGCTGCGTCCGTCAGCGCCGCCGGCAGTGGGCGCGCTGGCCGGCGGCCCGGCCGCCGGCCCGGTGGCAGCGGTCCGGGCCCCCGGTGGCGGGGGCCTCGGCACCGTCTGCCCCTGCGCCCGGCCCGGCGGAGGCCGGCGGTCGGGGCACGGTCCCGGTCCCGGCCGTACCCGCGCCGGCGGCCGCGAGGCAGACGGCCACCCCGAGCAGCACGCTGGCCACCCCGAGCAGCCGTCCGCGTCCCCGTCCGGGGCCGCTCACCGGGCGGCGGCGGGCACCCGGCCCGGCTGTGCCGTGGCCGGCGCCGGGCCGCGCCCGGCACGGGCGAGGGCGGTGGCGATCAGCAGGTCCAGCAGTTCCCGGTACGGCAGGCCGGCCGCGGCCCAGATCCGCGGGTACTGGGAGGCCGCGGTGAAGCCCGGGAAGGTGTTCACCTCGTTGACCACGGGCTGCCGGCCGTCGCGCAGCAGGAAGTCGACCCGCAGCAGGCCCGAGCAGTCCAGCGCCTCGAACACCTCCAGGGCCATCTCCTGCAGCCGGGCGCCGAGTTCCTCGGGCAGCCGGGCCGGCACCTCGAACCGGGTGGCCCGGTCCAGGTACTTGGCGTCGTGGTCGAAGAAGACCCGGCCCCCGCCCACCCTGATCTCGAGCGGCGGTCCGGCCTGCAGCGTGCCGTCCGGGTGCTCGACGACCGCCACGTCCACCTCCCGCCCGAGCACGGCCTCCTCGACCAGGACCTTGCTGTCCGAACGGCGGGCGACGGCCACCGCCTCGGCCAGGGCGTCCCAGGTGTCGACCCTGGTCACCCCGAGGCTGGACCCGGCCCGGGCGGGCTTGACGAACACCGGCAGCCCCAGCCGTTCGCGCTCGCCCTCCGGCAGGCCGTCGCAGCCCGGTGCGCACAGCAGCGCGGAGGCGGCCACGGGCAGTCCGGCGGAGGCGAGCAGACGCTTGGTGACGTCCTTGTCCATGCCGACCGCACTCGCCGTCACCCGGTTGCCGACGTACGGGACGCCGAGCAGTTCCAGCAGCCCCTGCACCGTGCCGTCCTCCCCGTACGGGCCGTGCAGGGCGGGGAACACCAGGTCGGCCGCGCCGAGCACGGGACCGGCGGCCAGCAGGCTCTCCCAGGCGGACGTGCCGCGGGCGGGGGTGAGCCGGGCGAGGGCGGCCGCGTCGTAGGAGGCGGCGGGCAGGTCGGCCGGGCCGGGGATCCACTCGCCGTCGGTGGTGATCCGGACCGGCCGGACCCGGTAGCGGGCGCGGTCGAGGTGGGTGAGGATGCCCGCGGCCGAGCCGCAGGAGACCGCGTGCTCACCGCTGCGGCCGCCGAACAGCACGACCACGTCGCTCCGCCCGCCGGCGGCGGGTGCGGGTACGGGCACGGGAGCCGGTACGGGCAGGGTGTCGGTGTCAGTCACGGGGGTGGTCCTCCGGGTCGGTCGGGGTCTGCGGATGGGGCGCGGCGCCTGCGGGGACGGCGCGGCCTGGGGCCGGGAGGTAGCGGCGGGGCACCCGGGCGCCGATCCCGGTCAGCACCTCGTGCGGGTTGGTCCCCGCCCAGCGGGCCCAGTCGGCGACGGTCGGTTCGCCGCGGTCCCCGGGCCCGAACACCAGCACGTCCTCGCCGATCCGGACGGGCAGCGAACCGGCGTCCACGACGCACTGGTCCATCGCGATCCGCCCGGCCACCGGCCGCCGGGCGCCGGCGACCCACATCCGGGCCCGGCCGGCGGCGGCCCGCGGCACCCCGTCGGCGTACCCGAGCGGGACCAGCAGCAGGGTGCCGGCCCGCTCGGCGGTGTACTCGTGGCCGTAGGACACGCCCTGGCCGGCCACGACCGGGCGGGCCATGATCGCGCGGGCCCGCAGGGTCATCGCGGGCCGCAGGCCGAAGGCCCGGCCGGGCACCGGCTCGACGCCGTACAGCCCGAGGCCCGCGCGGACCAGGTCGAAGTGGGTACGCGGATCGGTCAGGCCGGCCGCCGAGTTGGCGAGGTGCAGCAGGGCGGGCCGCAGGCCGGCCGCCCTGGCCACGGCGACGGCCTGTTCGAACTCCGCCACCTGCCGGTCGGTGACCCGTCCCGGGCCGTCCGGGTCGGCCAGGTGCGACCAGACGCCCCGGACCGTCAGCAGACCGCGCAGTTCCAGCGCCCGGGCGTGCGCGGTCAGCGCGGGCCAGTCGCCGGGGGCGGCACCGTTGCGGCGCAGTCCGGTGTCGACCTTGAGGTGGACCCGGGCGGGGGTACCGGCCCGGGCCGCGCAGGCGGCGATGCCGGCCAGGTGGAGCGGTGAGGAGACCGCGAGGTCGATACCGGCCAGCAGGGCCGGGGTGAAGTCCTCGTCCGGCAGGTGCATCCAGGACAGCACGGGGGCGGTGATGCCCGCGGCCCGCAGGGCGAGCGCCTCGGTGGTCGAGGTGACGCCGAGCCAGCTCGCGCCGTGGGCGAGCGCGGTGCGGGCGACGGGCACGGCGCCGTGGCCGAATCCGTCGGCCTTGACCACGGCCATCAGCGCGCCGCGGGTGTGCGCGGCGAGCAGCGCGGTGTTGTGCGCCACCGCGGCGAGGTCGACCACGGCCTCGGCGTACCGGCCACCGGCGGCCCGGGCCTGACCTGCCGTGCGGTCGGGGCCGGTGGCGGGCCCGGCGTGGACGGGCCCGGCGTGGACGGGCCCGGGGTGGGGCGGCCCGCAGCGGTCGCGGATCGCGCCCGGCCGTCCGCTCGTCGTGCTCCGCATGGGTGGGCACCTCTCCTGGTAGGTGACGCCGGGATGCGGACACCCGGGGGTACGGGCACCCGGGGTTCGGGATCCCGGAGTTCAGGTGCCTCGGGTGTCCGGACACCTGCTGGGCGGCGTCGGCCGGGTACGGCCCCGGCTGACGCCCAGTCCAGCGGGCGGGCGGTGAACGGGCGGTGAGTCGATCACTCACGCGGGACTCACACCGGATCCCGCATACTGGGCTGCTCGTGGCCGGTACCGGGTGGACCAGGGGGACCAGTGGGGCGTACGGGACGTGCGGGGATGCCCATGACCGGGGTCGGGACCGGGGCGGGCAGCGCCGCCGGGCGCGGCGGGCGGCCGTGGTGACGGCGGCCGGCTCCCCGGGGGCCGCCGGTGCCCGGCACACCTGGGGCGGGAGCCTTCGGCTGCGGCTCACCGTGGTGTTCGGGGTGATGTTCTTCGTTGCGGCCGCTGCGGTGCTCGCGGTGACGGTGGTGCTGGTCGACAACTCCATGCGCTACGGCCTGGACCTGGCCTTCCCGGGCAGCTACAGCGTGGATCCGGGGATGTCCAAGGAGGTGCAGCGGTACCTGGCGCAGCAGCAGTCGGCCGAACCGGCGACCAAGCGGATCATGCTGGACTCGATGCAGGACAACCTGCTGTTCAAGGGCGGGTTGACGGTGGTCGCCGTCGGGGTGGTGACCACCACGGCGGGGTGGCTGGTGGCCGGGCGGCTGGTCCGTCCGCTCAGCATGATCAGTTCGACCGCGGAGCGGATCGCCGGACGGACCCTGCACCGCCGGATCGACCTGGAGGCGCCACCGGGCGAGGTCAAGTCCCTGGCGGACTCCTTCGACAGCATGCTCGACCGCCTCGACCAGGCGTTCGCCGGGCAGTCGCGGTTCATCGCCAACGCGGCGCACGAACTGAAGACCCCGATCGCGGTCAACCGCACCCTGGTGGAGGTCGCGATGAGCCGGCCCGACGCCCCGCCGGAGATCCGGCAGCTCGGGGAGAACCTGCTCGCCGTCAGCGCCCGCCACGAGCGGCTGATCGACGCCCTGCTGACGCTGGCCCGGGCCGAGGACTCGCTCACCGAACTGGTGCCGCTGGACCTCGCGGAGCTCGCCGAGTCGGTGCTGGACTCGGCCGCCGAGGGCGCCGCCCGCCGCGAGGTGACCCTGGACGACCGGGTCGAACCGGCGCTGGTGACCGGTGATCCGGTGCTGCTGGAGCAGGTGGTGCGCAATCTGGTCGACAACGCGGTCCGGTACAACGTCCGGGGCGGCTCGGTGACCGTGCGCACCTCGATGGGGCGCACCGACGCGGAGATCGTGGTCGCCAACACCGGTCCGGTGATCTCGCCGCACGAGGTGCCGGTGCTGTTCGCGCCTTTCCGGCGGCTGACCGACCGGGTGGGCTCGGCCCGCGGCAGCGGCCTCGGTCTGTCCATCGTGCGGGCGGTGGCGCAGGCCCACGGCGGGGAGGCGACGGCGCTGCCGCGCCGGGGCGGCGGGCTGACGGTCCGGGTGCTGCTGCCCCTGGACGGGCCGGGCTGCCGGGGCCGCTGAACGGAGCCGGGTGGCCCGGGCCCGTCGGGCCCGGCGGGCAGCTCAGGCGATCCGGTAGCCGGTGCCGGTGATGGTCTCGATCAGCGGCGGCTCGGCGAGCTTGCGGCGCAGGCTGCGGATGGTCACCCGGACGATGGTGGTGAACGGGTCGATGTTCTCGTCCCAGACCCGCTCCAGCAGTTCCTCGGCGGAGACCGGGGCGCCCTGCGCGCGCAGCAGTTCCTCCAGCACGGCGAACTCCTTGCGGGAGAGCGCGAGCGGCCGGCCGTCGCGGCCGGCCGCGCGGTGGTGCGGGTCGAGCCGGAGGCCCGCCCGTTCCAGCACCGGCGGGGTGGCGGGCCTCGATCGGCGGCCCAGCGCCCTGATCCGGGCGGTCAGTTCGGCGAAGGCGAACGGTTTGGACAGGTAGTCGTCGGCGCCCAGGTTCAGCCCGGCCACCCGCTCGGCCAGCGTGGTGGAGACGGTGAGCATCAGCACCCTGACCTCGGCGCCCGCGGCCACGGTGCGGCGGCACACCTCGTCGCCGTGCAGGCCGGGCAGGTCCCGGTCGAGGACCATGACGTCGTAGCTGTTGACGGCCAGCCGCTCCATCGCCGCCTCGCCGTCGTGCACCAGGTCCACCGCGAACGCCTCCTGGCGCAGCCCCTCGGCGATGGCCTGGGCCAGCATCTCCTCGTCCTCGACCACCAGTACGCGCATCGGGCCCCCGCTCTCGTTCCTGTCCCTCGACCGGACGGACGTACCGGGCACCCGGAACGGTTGCGCGCGCCGCGGCGCGGGCCCGGAGCGGCTTCGGCGCGGGCTCAGACCGGCGGGGCGTCCCCGGCCTGCGCCCGGACGCCGGTCAGACCGCCGCCCGGGATGTCGAGCAGCAGCTGCTCGAGGACCTGCGCCTGCACCTCGGCGCCCTCGTAGGAGAGGAACCGCAGGCTGTCGTCGCCGCGCAGGTACCCCTCGCGGTCGGCCCAGCGGGCGAACGGGGCGTCACCGGGCTGCAGGACCAGGTTCCACCGGGTGACCTGCCGGGACGGCAGCTCGTCCGGGCGGAGGGCGGACCGGTCCGGTCCGGTGGTACGGGGGTCGGTGGCGTCGGCCGCCGCGCGTGCGCGCGCGAAGGCTCGTTCGAAGTTCTCCTCGCCGGGCTGCTCGCTCATCGTCCCAGCCTGCCCCGCCGGGCCGCCGCGGCGGGGCAGCACGGCCGCAAGGTCCGCCGTTCGGAGCACCCGGCGGCCGGGCAGCGCGGGCCGCCGCCTCAGTGCCCGCCGGGGACCGCGGTCAGGACGAAGACGGGGATCTGCCGGTCGGTGTTGGTCTGGTACTCGGCGTAGTCGGGGTAGGCCGCGACGGCACGCTCCCACCACAGGTCCCGCTCCGCGCCGGACACCTCACGGGCCGCCATGTCCTGGCGCACCGGCCCGTCCTGGAGCTCGACCCGCGGGTCGGCCACCAGGTTGTGGTACCAGACCGGGTGCTCGGGTGCGCCGCCCTTGGAGGCCACCACCGCGTACTGCCCGTCGTGCTCGACCCGCATCAGCGGGGTCTTGCGGAGCCGGCCGCTCTTCGCGCCGCGGGAGGTGAGCAGCACGACCGGCATGCCCCGCATCGTGGTGCCCTGGACCCCGCCCGATCCCTCGTACAGCGCGACCTGGTCACGTACCCACTGCTCGGGGCTCGGCTGGTACTCACCCGCAAGAGGCATGGTCATCCCGTTCCGTCGGAGGTCGTGGGCGGCCGGCTGCGGCCGCCCGCCCGACCACGCTTACCATCCGCGGCGTCCGACGTCACCCACCGCACCGGCCGCGGCGGCGCGCCGTAGGCTGATCGGATGTCTCTGCTCAGCCTGCACGACCGCGCCGCCCTGTCCGAGCACTTCCGGCGCGACCCGGCGCTGCACCTGTTCGAACTCGGCGACCTCGACGACCTGCTCTGGCCGTACACCTCCTGGTACACGCTGGGCGACGGAGGTCCCGTCGCGCTGCTGTACACGGTCGGCGAGATCCCGACCCTGCTCGGCTTCGCGGACCCGGCCGGGCCGGCCGGCGCGGCCTCGCTGGAGTCGCTGGTACGGGCGATGCTCCCGGTCCTCCCGCGCCGGTTCTTCGCGCACCTGTCCGGCGCCGCGGACCGGTGCCTCGCACCGCACTACCGGCCGGAGCACCGGCAGACCCTGCTCCGGATGGTCCGCTCCGATCCCGCGCGCACCGAGCGGCACCCGGACGGCCCGTGGCGGCCCGAGCCGCTGGACCGCGGCGACCTGGCGGACCTGCTCGCGCTGTTCGAGGCGGGCTACCCGGGCAACTGGTTCGACGAGCGGATGCTGGACACCGGCCAGTACGTCGGTGCGCGCCTCGACGGCCGCCTGGTCGCCGTCGCCGGCGTGCACGTGTACGCGCCGGACCAAGGGGTGGCGGCGATCGGCAACGTCACCACGCATCCCTCCGTGCGCGGCCGGGGGGCGGCCGGCGCGTGCGTGGCCGCCCTGTGCCGGCGGCTGGCCCGGAGCGTCGACACCATCGGTCTGAACGTCCGGACGGACAACACCACCGCCGTCGAGCTGTACCGCCGCCTCGGCTTCACCGCCGTCACCGAGTTCACCGAGTCCGTCTTCAGCACGGCCGCCCCGGCCACCCCGGCACCCGACGCGCCCGCCCACTCCTCGGCACAGCGGTAGCGGGGGCCGCAGGCCGTCCTCGGCGCCGCGCGGCCGGCCCGGGATGCGGGCGGGCGGCGTACCCGGCAGGCCGTTGGCCCGCCCGGTACGCCGCCCGTTGTGCGGTGGTGCTGCTGTGGCCGTCAGGCGGCGAGGACGCCGGTGCCGAGCAGGCCGAAGAGCAGGACGCCGACGATGATCCGGTACACCACGAAGGCGTTGAAGGAGTGCTTGGCGACGTACTTCAGCAGCCAGGCGATCGAGGCGTAGGCCACCACGAAGGAGACGGCGGTGCCGACCAGCAGCGGCGCCGGGTCCACGCCGGCGCCGAGTGCGTCCTTGAGCTCGTAGATGCCGGCGCCGGTGAGGGCCGGGATGCCGAGGAAGAAGGACAGGCGGGTGGCCGCGACCCGGTCGAGGTCGAGGATCAGGCCGGCGGACATGGTGGCGCCGGAGCGGGAGAAGCCGGGGAAGAGCAGGGCGAGGATCTGGGCGGCGCCGACGATCATGGTGTCCTTGAGGCCCGTGTCGTCCTCGCCGCGCTTGTGCCGGCCCATCTGGTCGGCGGCCCACATCACGGCGCTGCCGACGATCAGCGAGCCCGCGACCACCCACAGCGACGCCAGCGGGCCCTCGATCAGCGGCTTCGCGGCCAGACCGACGACGACGATCGGGATCGTGGCGTAGATCACCCACCAGGCGAACTTGTAGTCGTGGTGGTAGCGCTCCTCCTTGTTCGCCAGACCGCGGCCCCAGGCCGAGACGATCCGGACGATGTCCTTGAAGAAGTAGAGCAGCACCGCGGCGATGGCCCCCACCTGGATCACCGCCGTGAACCCGACGACGGACTTGTCGTCGACCTGGATTCCCATCAGCCCTTCGGTGATCTTCAGATGGCCGGTGGAGGAGATCGGGAGGAACTCTGTCACTCCTTCCACGACTCCGAGGATGACGGCCTGCCCGATGCTGATGGCGCTCACGTGGACCTTCCCGGTTCTGCTCTGCGGACGGGCCCGCCCGCATACGACTACGCGAATGTAGGCGGCGGCGCATGGCGGAGTCCACTCGCCCCTTCCCCGGGCCCGTCCGGCCCGTCCCGCGGGCCCGTTGCAGGCTACTGCTCGCGCAGGCCCCAGGGGCTGCCGTACTCGGTGAGCAGGTCGAGGAAGGGCCGCGGCGGGAAGGCCTCGGGGCCCAGCACTCCGGCGCCGCTCCAGGCCCCGGTGGCGAGCAGCTCGAGGGCGACGACCGGGTTGATCGCGGTCTGCCAGACCACGGCCTGGGAACCGTACTCGCCCATCGACCACTGGTTGTCGACCACGTGGTACAGGTACACCTCGCGCGGCCGGCCGTCCTTGCTGCCCTTGACCCAGGTGCCGGCGCAGGTCTTGCCGGTCATCCGGTCGCCGAGCGTGGCCGGGTCCGGCAGGGCGGCCGCGACCACGTCGCGCGGGGACACCCGGGCGGGCCCGAGGTCGGTCGGGACGGTGAGCGGGGTGGTGCTGTCGAGGCCGAGCGCGTGCAGGGTCTTGAGCTTGCCGATGAAGTCGTCGCCGAGGCCGTACTTGAAGGTGACCCGTCGGGCGTCCACCCAGCGCGGCACCAGCAGCACCTCCTCGTGCTCCACGTTGACGCACTCGACCGGGCCGATGCCCTCGGGGAAGTCGAACACCTCGGGCTCGCTGAACGGCTCGGTGGTGTACCAGCCGCGGTCGGCCTGGTAGACCACGGGCGGGTTCAGGCACTCCTCGATGGTGGTCCAGATGTTGAAGGAGGGCGCGAAGTCGTAGCCCTCCACGGTCAGGTCCGCGCCGTCGCGGATGCCGATCTCCTCGATCTCGTCGAACAGCTCGTCCGCCGCGTACCGGGCGAAGACGTCCGAGAGGCCGGGCTCGACGCCCATCCCGACCAGCGCCAGCCGGCCCGCCTTCTCCCAGTCCGCGGCACGCTCGAACTGCGCGTCGCCCAGCTTGACGCCGCACAGCTCGTACGGGCGCTCGGGGTGCGGCAGGGACAGCGACATCGCCATGTCGAGGTAGTGCGTGCCGGCCGCCAGGGCGGCCTGGAACAGCGGCAGCACGAACCGCGGGTCGGTGGCGTTCAGCAGCACGTCGCAGCGCTGCTCGGCGAGCAGGGCGGCGACCGCCGCCTCGTCGGAGGCGTCGACCCGGTGGGCGCTGAACCTGGTCCCCGCCTCCCCCAGTGCGTCGACGGCGGCCTCGGCGCGGGCCAGGTCGTAGTCGGCCACCGCCAGGTGGTCGAAGAACGGGCGGCGGGCCGCGATCCGGGTGACGGCGGTACCGACACCGCCGGCGCCCACGAGCAGGATGCGCATGAGGGGACCTCTCTCTCGCAGGTTTCGGAGCGTCCAGGGCTCTGAGCTCCTGGGATGTGATGAAACTCCTGGCCCTCCGGTAGGGTCAATGGCGTTGGCATAAGGGCCGCCGGCGTCACCGCCGAGGGTCGCTGCGGCCGGAGCGGAGGAGCGGACGATGCCCAAGCAGGTGGTCCCGGAGTCCGCCCGACGGCGGCGGCGGCGGACCAAGCAGGGCGCGGTGCTGTCCGAGCAGGTGATCGTCGAGACGGCCCTGCGGATGCTGCGCGAGCACGGTGGCGAGGGGCTGACCGCACGGCGCCTCGGCCTGGCGCTGGGCGCCGACCCGAGCACGCTGTACCGGTACTTCCGGGGGATGGACGACCTCACCCTGGCCATCGGGGACGAACTGATCGGCCGTGCCCTGGACGGCTGGGCCCCGACCGGCGACTGGCGCGCCGACCTGCGCGGCCTGGGACTGCGGATCCACCGCGCCTACCTGGCCCACCCGCAGGCCGCCGTCCTCACCGCGAGCCGGGTCAGCGGCCGGGCCCGGGAGATCGTCGCCGACGAGGCGGTGCTCGGCATCCTGCGCACCGCGGGCTTCGCCGACCCGGCCGCCGTCCGGATCTACCACGCCTTCATCGACCAGAGCCTCGCCTTCGCCGCCCTGGACGCGGCGTCGCTCGCCCTGCCGGCCGCGGCCCGCAGCGCCGACGAGGAGATGTGGGCGTCCACCTACGCCCGGCTGCCCGCCCGGACGCACCCTCACATCGCCGCCACCGCGGACCTGTTGGCCGCCCGGATGAACGACAGCGCGTACCCGCTCGCGCTGGAGATGCTGCTCGACAGCGCGGCGCTGCAGCGGGCCCGCCAGGACGCCGGTCCGCCGTCCGCGCCGCCGGATCAGGCAGCGGGCGGGGCGCTGTAGTCGGCCGGGCGTACCTGGTGGGTGACGGTGAAGCCCGCGCGCCGGCAGTCCTCCAGCACGCCGGCGCCCTCACCGGTCCAGAAGTAGCTGGTGCCCGCCGCGACGGTCCGGATCCCGACGCCGCCGGTGCCGAACCGTCCCCGGCACGGGAAGACCTCCGCCACCTCGGCCGCGGACCAGTCGAGCGGCCCGGTGCCGAACCGGCGCCAGAGCGCGCCGACCAGCCGGATCCGCAGCCGCACCCGGCCCTCATCGACCGTCAGTTCGGCCAGCGGCCAGGTGGCGTTGAGCCTCGCCGCGCGCAGCCGTCCGATCGGCGCCGGAATGTTCGCCCCACCCGTCCATCGCATGGGTGAATCATGCACCCGGGCCCGCCGCCTGCCTCGGGCGGGTGGTCCGGTGCAGCGGCAGCGGGCGGGAGTGCCCTCGTCAGCCGACGATCCCGAGCGGGTCCGGGACCTCGTCCAGCAGGAGCGCCCCGTTCGAGCGCACGCTGTTGACGGCCGTCGACACGGCCTTGACCGTCACGTCGCCGTCGGCCGGGATGTGCAGCAGGTGCTGGAGTTCGGCGCGGTCGGAGACCTCCGGGTCGAGCCAGTGGCCGACGTCCTGCGGTGTGACGACGACCGGCATCCGGTCGTGCACCAGGCCGGCGCTGTCGGTGGCGTCGCGGGTGAGGATGCAGGCCGTGGTCAGCCAGGCCGCGGGGTCGTCGTCCGGCAGTGTCCGGTCCCGCCAGAACTCGTACAGGCCGGCCATCAGCATGGTCGTGCCGGTGGTGAGGTAGTACGGCTGCTTGAACGCCTTCCGGCCGTTCTCCGCCGGGACCTGGCGCCACTCGAAGTAGCCGTCCGCGGGGATCACGCACCGCCTCGACACGAACGCCTTCCGGAACGACGGCTTCTGGTCGGCCGTCTCCGACCTCGCGTTGATCAGCCGCGCGCCGCCGGACGCGTCCTTCGCCCAGGACGGGACCAGGCCCCAGCGCACCGGACGGAGCCGGCGGACCAGCTCGCCGGTGGCCTTGTCGAGGCGTTCCATGACCGCCGGGACCGGATCGGTCGGGGCCACGTTCCAGCTCGGCGCCAGGGTCTCGTCGGGGTCCCAGCGGATTTCGCCCAGGAGGTCGACGAGATCGACCGGGGCAACGGTGGAGACGAATCGGCCGCACATGCCTCCACCCTCCCACGCCGCCCCACCCTCCCGGGGCAGGCCGCCCAAGGCGGGTGGCGGTCGGCTCGGGGCGGGTCCCGGTCAGAGGTGGTCGGTGACCGCCTTCAGGTGAACCGTGGCGCTGGTGAAGTCCGCGTCCAGCTGCGCACGTGCGCCGGGATTGCCGGAGGTCACCGCATCACAGCTCTTCGAGATCCGCTGCAGATCGGCGAGCGCCTGCTCCCACTCCGCCGGCGCGCCCGCTTCCGGCTGCACTCCGCCGACGTGGGCAGCCATGGCCGTGCACGCCTTGCCGATGGCCTGGTCATCGCCGGGTGCCTTCATGATGGTCGAGGCCAGCGCGATGAAGGCACTGGTCACCACAGTGAACTGCGTGGAGTTGGTGGCCCAGACCCGCACCGCGCCGCCACCTGCCGTTGGGCTCGCGCCGGTGGTCCCGGTGGCCGCCCCCGTCGCGGGGACGGCCGTCGGTGTGGCCACCCGCGTCGCGGGGACGGCCGTCGGAGTGGCCGCCGCGCCGCTGGCCGCCGCCCCGGCGTCCCGGCTGCCGGTGCTCGTGCAGCCCGCGAGGGCAGCGGTGGTCACGAGCAGGCAGGTTGCGGTGATGATGCGACGCATCCGTTTCCTTCGAGCCGTCGGTGCAGAACCCGGCGACTGTATCCGCGGCCCGCATGTTGATCAACACGGTCGGACCCGTGACCGGCCGGAAGGCCGATGCCGCGGCCCGGGGCAGCCGTGGGCGACCGCCCGCAAGCCTCAGCGCGGCGCCGGGCCCCAGGTGTGGGCGACGTCGACGACGAGGCGGCCGTCGAGCTGGAAGACCCGGAACGGCAGGCGGGCGCGGACGCCGACACCGATCTGGGTCCGGCCCTCGAAGCTGGACGCGAAGCGGGTGTCGGTGAAGGTCCGGTAGCCGGCCAGGTCGACGCCGGGCAGGGGCTGTCCGGGGTGCGCCGGGTAGCTGGTGCGGCCGGTCGCGGGGTCGAAGGCGGGGGCCTCCACCACGATCTCCAGGATCGCCCCGCCGCGGACCGGGACCGGCTTGCCGGACGCGTCCTGGACCAGGGTGTCGACGTAGTGCACGTGGTAGCCGGCCGGCCGCGCGGCCGAGGTGCCGGGGACGTCGAGCACCAGCCGGTCGTAGCAGGGGTGGGCGCCGGTCCTGACGTTCACCAGCGGCCGGGTACCGGACGCCGTGGTGTCCTTGGGCAGGCTGCCCCAGCCGGTCGGGCACTGCGGTGTGCCGACCGCCGCCGGGGGCGGTGCGGCCGCAGCCGTGACGGGTGCGACCGTCGCACCGGCCCCGGCGAGAGCGAGCACCATCGGGATCACCGTCCAACGTCTCATGACCACCGTCTCCTCCGCATATGACCCCCATATACAGGGACGAAACCCTCCCATCGGTGGTTGCCTCGCAAGTCGCCGGATATCGGTGGAGCCCGGCGGGCCGCGAGGCCGTTCGACATGTCTTCGACAAGATGACAACTCGTCAGTAACATGGCGCCGACGGCAGGCCCGATGCGGAGTCCTGCCGCCTACTGATCTCGGGCGGTCGTGTCCTCGTCCGCCGCTCCGAAGGGGACTCTTTGAACAGCTCCACACGTACGTTCGGCCTGCCCGCGCTCGCCGCGGCGGTGCTGATCGGCGCCTGCTCCTGCGCGGCTCCGGCAACTCCGCCGTCCTCGCCGCAGGCACCCGGCGGCGACGCCGCCGCCCTCGCACCCCCCACCTCCGCCGCCCGCGCCGCGGCGGGATCCCTGGTGGTGACGGCGGCTCAGCCCGGCGCGCAGCAGGTGGCGATAGGCAAGCCGGGGGCGGGCGCACCCGAGGTGGCGCCCGTCGCGGCGGACCTCCGGCTCGCCTCCTACGACCCCGGCACCGGCCGGGCCGTGCTCAGCGGTACGGCCGCCGCACCCACCACTCCCGCCCCGGCCCCCACCGGCAGCCCCGCGCCGAAGAGCGCCCCGCCCGCAGCCCCGCCGGCCACACCGGCCGCACCGGCCACATCGCAGAGCGCCTCCCCGCAGGCCTCGCCGACGCCGTCGGCAGCGGCCTCGCTCGGCCAGGTCCAGGTGGGCCGGCTGATCGCCAGCCCGCCGACCCCGGCCGCGCCCAAGGGCGCGCTGCTCGCCGTCACCGAGGTCCACCCGAGCGCCACCCCGGGGACGGTCGAGGTCGCCACCCGTCCGGCGACCCTGCCCGAACTGCTCGGCGGCGCCGAGGCCGACGGCCAGGTCGCCGTGGACCCGCACGCGATCACCGTCACCCCGCTGGTCAAGGACTTCAAGCTGTCCTTCGGCCAGGACGGCAACGGTGCGAAGGCGGACGCCTCCGGCACCCTCGGGCTGGACCTGAACGCACCGCTGCCGCTGCCCGCCGGTGCGACCGCGGCCGCGTCGGCCTCGCTCCGGCTGCACCCGGCCGTGCACTTCGCGTACCACGGCGCCCGCGCCGGGGAGCCCAGGACCGCCTCGATCGGCTTCGACCTCGGCGCCCAGGGCCAGTGGAAGCTGAGCGGCGAGCTCGCCAAGGGGACCGGGACGCCCCTGCGGATCCCGGTCGCGGAGCTGCACGCCAACCCGGTGCTCACCGTCGCCGGGCTGCCGGTCGTGGTCAACCTCGGGCTGACCTGCTTCCTGGAGGTCGGCGCCGACGGCAAGGTGACCGTCGACGCCGAGCAGGAGTTCACCGGCGCCTGGAGCGTGCACGCCGACTACGCGGGCGGCAAGGGCTGGAAGCCGGTCACCGACGCGGCCGACACCAAGGTCTCCGCGGTACGGGCGCACTTCGCCGGCCAGGCCTCGGTCCGCGCCGGTCTCGGCGCCGACGTGTCCGTGGGCCTGTACGACGCGGTGGGCGTGGAGGCGACCGTGGAGCCGTACCTGCGCAGCGAGGTGAACGGCTCGGCCGTGCTGGAGACCGGGGGCGCCGCGCCGAAGGTGCAGGGCAACTGGGCGCTGTACGGCGGCGTCGACCTGACCGGTGCGCTGCTGGCCCACCTGAAGATCTTCGGCACCCCGGTGGCGGAGAAGCGGCTGCCGCTGCCGGTCTTCCACCGCGAGTGGCCGCTGGCGTCCGCCGGTACCTCCGCCGCGCCGACCGCGCCGGTGGTGCCCTCGGCACCCGCCGCCCGCTGACGCCGACGTGGCCCCTGCCCGCCGTCCCCCGGCGGGCAGGGGCCACGGGCCTGTGTGCGGCCCTTCGGGCCGTCAGGTCGGCCACGCCGGTGGCAAATGCGGACCCGGTGCGGGCGTCGACGTACGCTGGGCCCCGGCGGGCGGGCCGGCACCGGTGCCGACGGCCACCGACGACGCCGACCACGCTTGGAGGAGCCGTGGACACCACCGCACTCGAGACCACCCGCCGTTCGCTGCACGCCGTCGCCGAACTGCTGCTGGCCGGCCCGCAGTACCGGCAGAGCGGCACCATCCGGCTGCGGGTGCACGCGGACGGTTTCGCCACCCTCGCCGCGCCCGAACTCCTGGCCCAGGGCACCCATCTGGTCGCGGGCGGGCGGCGGCTGCCGCTGGACGGCACCACCTGTGCGGCGCTCGCCGCGGAGCTCGGCATCGAGGGCGGCGGGCCGGCCGGGCTGTACCAGGACGGGTCGGGGGTCGGGATGGACGAGGAACTGTCCGTCGACCCCACCGCGGCCGCGCGCCTGGTCGGTGCCTTCGCCTCGGGCGACGCGGCGCTGCGCCGCTTCGCCCCCGACCAGCAGCCGGTGCTGTGGCCGGAACACTTCGACCTCGGGATCTCGGTCGATTCCGTGAACTACGGGGTCTCCCCCGGGGACGGCTTCTCGCCCGAGCCCTACGCGTACGTCGGTCCGTGGACCCGGCGCGTCGGCGGGTTCTGGAACGCCTCGTTCGGCGCCACCCGTCCGATCCGCCGGCCGGACGACGCCGCGGAGGTCCTGGCCTTCTTCACCGAGGGCCGGGACCGCGCGGCCGCCGACCCGGTCTCGGCGGAGGACGAGGGCTGAGGCCCGCGCCGGGGCCGGCTACCCCGGCGGCCGGGCCCGTTTCAGCAGCTCGGTGAGCAGCGGGCGGACCTCCGGCGGGATGTGCGGTTCCGTCAGCTGGACCAGCTGGTCGCCGGCCGGCCAGTGGACGGTGAGGCGGTAGCCCGGGAGCGCGGTGCCGGGGCGGCCGGCCGCCGCCGGGGTGGTGGCGGCCAGGCGCTCGAGGGCGGTGAGCCCGTCCAGCGCCCCGGCCGCCTGCGCCGACGGCAGAGCGTCGGTATCGAGCGTGGCGGCCGACCGCAGGCCGGTGAAGCCGCCGCTGCGTTCCATCGACACCCGCACCACGTCGGGCCTCCCGTTCTCCCGGCCGACGGCCCCTGGGCCGGCGACGATCCGAGCCGTCCGATCGGTCACCAGAAGCCCTGCTGCCGGGCGGCGGCACGGACCACCTGGGCGGCCTCGGCGGGCACCTGCTTGCCCTCGGCCAGGATCCGCGCCTGTGCGGCGGCCACCACGGCGGCGTCGGTGAAGACGGCGGTCGGCCAGAGGTTCTGCAGGGTCTGGTACATGATCAGGGTGCCCGCCTCGATGCCGATCTCCTTGCAGATCAGGTAGAACCACCGGTTGGTGATCCCGGACATCAGGTGCGGGTCGGCGGGTTCGAAGTAGCCGCTCATGTCCCGGGGCTGCGGGTCGCGGCCCATGATCTGGTTGTCGAACGCCGAGCCGGGCTCGGACATCGAGCGCAGTGCCTCGCCGGCCAGGTCGTCGGCCATGATCTCGTCGCCGATCAGCCAGTTGTGGGTGTCGGCGTCGCGGTGGTGGACGAAGGCGTCGATGGCGGAGCCCAGCATGTCGCTGAAGGACTCGTTGAGCGCGCCGGTCTGGTCGTTGGTGTAGTTGAGGCCCGCGGTGTACTGGGTGACCCCGTGGGTCAGCTCGTGCGCGGCGACGTCGAGGTCGCCGGTCAGGTCCTTGAAGATCTGGTTGTCGCCGTTGCCGAACACCATGACCTGCGCGTCCGGGTCCCAGAAGGCGTTGTCGAAGTTCTCGCCGAAGTTGACGTTGGCGACCAGGTTGAGGCCGGCGTTGTCGATCGAGTTCCGGCCCAGCTGCTGCTTGTAGTACTCGCGGACCGCGCCCAGGCTGTCGTACGCCTGGTCGGCGTTCTGCCCGGCCACGGCGGGGTCGCCCTCGCCGCGGAGCAGCTTGATGTTGTAGCTGGACTGGGTCTCGTCGTCGTAGATCAGCCGGCCGGCGGTCGCGGTCGGCGGGACGGTGAGTCCCTTGAGGCCGACGGCCGCCTGCGCGGCCAGCAGCGGGGCGGTCCCCGGGACGTCGGGGGTCTGGTTGCGGCGGGCGCGGCGGAACTGTGCGGACAGGACCGTCGAGCGTTGGGCGGCGGACGGTTCCAGGCTCTCGCGGCCCTGGACCCGGGCGATGTGGTCTAGCACGTGCGGCGGCACGAACGAGTGGTAGCGGTGCGTCATGGCGGATTCCTCGGTCTGGCACTCACCGTGGTTCGGGCGCGGTCGTGCGCGTCACGCGCCCGGCCGCTCGTGGTTGAGTCCCCCGGCTCATTTCTCACCCCTCGCGCGGCACATTCTTCTCCTCGTCCCCCGGGCTTCCAAGGGGCAGAAGGACAGCGGCGGCGGGGTAGAACTGCCCCGGGTGCCCGCCGCCCGCCGGCTGTCGTCCGCCGTCCGCCCGTGACCTGGGCGCGTGTCGGCGGTTAACAGGGCGGCACGCCCCTGACGTACGGAGGCCCTGATGCGTACCGCCATCCGATTCGCCGCCACCGGCGCCCTGTTCGCCGTCCTCGCACTGGCCGCCGCGCCCGCGGCCCAGGCGCACGGCCCGGCACTGCGGGACCACCACGAGCCGATCCCGGTCGGTGCGATCACCGATCTCGGCGATCTGCTGATTGTGGGGAACCTCGGGTACGACTTCGCCCGTCTGCTCGGCAGCTGACGGCGCGTCGGCGGGGTCCCGACCCCGACCGCCCTGGCATGTCCGCGGCCGGAAACTCTGCTGGTCAGAGGGGTTCTGAGCGGCTCGCCACGGGTCTGGCATCCCTGGTCACGGCAGTCCCACCACCCCCCGAGAGACGGGCTGCCGCGCAGGTCGGCCGTGCGCGGCCGACGCCTCCCCAGGCCGGGGTCCCGTCCGCCCGGGACCCCGGCCCAGGGTGCGCCGCACCCCCGGGCACGGAGGTCAGACAGCGGGAGCGGCGGGTACGGCGGGTGCGCCGGATCCGGTGAGCTGCCAGCGGCGGTCCGCGGTGTCCCCGCACGGGACGAGGGCGATCCGGGCGCCGTCGCGGCCGGTGCGGGTGGTCTCGGTGCCCAGGCACAGGCCGGCGGCGTCGTTGACGATCCACAGGGTGCGGTCCGGGCGCGGGACCAGGCGGTAGAGCTGGTTGTCGGCGGCGATGTTGTCGCAGTAGGACTCGCCGACCCGGGTGCCGGCCTCGACCGCGGCGGTGCCCGGCGCGTCGAGGCAGAGGTTGTCCTTGGCGTTGCGGAGGGTGAAGAGCCCGTCGCCCTGGTGGTCCCACCAGTAGAGCTGGTTGTCGGCGGCGGTGCCGTCGCAGGTGAACAGGTTGACGATGCCGCCGGGCCGGCCGGCGCCCTGGCCGGGGAGGTTGACGCACCAGCCGGTGGCGGCGTTGCGGATCAGGAACGGGCCGTACGCGGTGACACCGGCCCGGACGGTGGACTCGATCCGTAGCGGTGCCCGGCCGCCGGGTCCGGGTGGCGCGCCCGGCGGGCCGGGGGCCGCGGCCTGCGCGGGGATGACGCCGAGGGCGCCGAGGGACAGGACGATCGCGGTGAGGACGGAGCCCAGGGCCCCGCTCCGGAACGACTTTGTCATGGACGCGACGATAGTCCGCTCCTGTGCGCCCGGCAGCCGAACGGGCCACTCCGCCCGCAAACCGCCCCCGCGCGCGGCCACCGACCGTGCACGCCCCACCACACCCGGCCACCCGGACCCCTCCGGCCCCACGGACCACAGGGCCTTACGGCTGAACACCGGCCGACCGAGGTCGTACACCGGCTCCGACTGGGTAGCCGTGACCCGGACGACCCTTCGGAGGCCCGAATGAGCAGTACGCCCGAGTCCACCCCCTTGCTGCGCGAACTCGTCCGGACCAAACCGGTCGAGCAGTCGATCGCCGACACCCAGGAGCCCGAGCACGCGCTGCGCCGTTCCCTCTCCGCGCTGGACCTCACGGTCTTCGGGGTCGGCGTGATCATCGGCACCGGCATCTTCGTCCTCACCGGCACCGCCGCCAAGAACCACGCCGGACCGGCGGTCGCCCTCTCGTTCGCCGCGGCCGGCATCGTCTGCGGGCTGGCGGCACTCTGCTACGCCGAACTCGCCTCCACCGTCCCGGTGGCCGGATCGGCGTACATCTTCGCGTACTCGACCATCGGCGAACTGCCGGCCTGGATCATCGGCTGGGACCTGATCCTGGAACTGGCGCTCGGCGCGGCGGTGGTCGCGGTCGGCTGGTCGGGCTACGTGCAGTCACTGCTGGAGAGCGGCGGGATCACCCTGCCGCACGCCATCTCCGGCTCCACCACCGGCGGCTGGAGCTTCAACCTGCTGGCCACCGCGCTGGTCCTGCTGCTCACCGGGGTGATCGTGCTCGGGATGAAGATCTCGGCCGAGGTGACCCGGGTGATCGTCGCGATCAAGGTGACCGTGGTGCTGGTGGTGATCGTGGCCGGCCTGTTCTTCATCAAGAGCGACAACTACTCGCCGTTCATCCCGCCCGCGCAGACCGTCGAGGGCAAGTCCGGCGGGCAGTCGCCGATGGTGCAGGCGCTGTTCGGCTACACGCCGACCGACTTCGGCGTGATGGGCATCTTCACCGCCGCCGCCGTGGTGTTCTTCGCCTTCATCGGCTTCGACGTGGTGGCGACCGCCGCCGAGGAGACCCGCAACCCGCAGCGCGACGTGCCCCGCGGCATCCTCGGTTCGCTGCTGATCTGCACCGTGCTGTACATGGCGGTGTCGCTGGTGGTGACCGGCATGCAGAAGTACACCGAGCTCTCCAGCGACGCGCCGCTGTCGGACGCGTTCAAGGCGGTCGGCCAGCACGTCTTCGCCGACATCATCAACGTCGGCGCGGTGGCCGGTCTCACCTCGGTGACGATGATCCTGCTGCTCGGGCAGAGCCGGGTGTTCTTCGCGATGAGCCGCGACGGCCTGCTGCCGCGCACCTTCTCCACCGTGCACCCGCGCTTCGGGACCCCGGCGAAGGCGGTCCTGATGCTCGGTCTGGTGGTCGCCGTACTGGCCGGTCTGATCCCGCTGGAGGAGCTCTCCGAGCTGGTCAACATCGGCACCCTGTTCGCCTTCATCGTGGTCTCGATCGGCGTGATCGTGCTCCGCCGCACCCGCCCCGACCTGCCCCGCTCCTTCCGCTGCCCGGGGGTGCCGGTGCTGCCGGTGCTCTCGGTGCTGGCCAGCCTGTGGCTGATGCTCAACCTGCCGGTCGACACCTGGCTGCGGTTCGTGATCTGGATGGTGATCGGCATGGTGGTGTTCTTCCTCTACGGGCGCGGCCACAGCCGGCTCGGCCTGGCGGCCCGCTCGCAGGCGCCGGCCGGGCCCGACGGCCCCCGGTAGTCCCGCCGACGGGCGGCGGAGCAGTTCCACCGACTCCTCGGGCGACAGCAGGTCCAGCACGATGC